>JAUIDM010000554.1 GCA_030428915.1 Alphaproteobacteria bacterium
TCCTGGCGCAGGAAGGACCGGACGGGCGTCCGGTGAAGAAGGAATATGGGCAGTGGATGCTGCCGGTCTTCCGTATGCTGGCCAAGATGAAACGACTCCGGGGCACGTCGCTTGACCTCTTCGGCCGTTCTGCCGAGCGTCGCATGGAGCGCGCACTGATCGCGCAGTACGAGGCGGATATGGCCGAAGTGCTGCCGAAGGTCCGGTCCGAGACGCTGGAGGCGGCTGTGGCGCTGGCCGAATTGCCGCTGTCCGTCCGTGGCTTCGGCCCGGTGAAGGAGGAAGCGGAGCGCGTGGCAGCCAAGCGGCGGGAAGAGCTGCTGGCCACGATCCGCGCGGGTGGGGCGCCCCTGAAAGAAGCGGCGGAGTAAGCTCGCGCCGCTTCGATCCCGCTTTCGGTAATGTGCAACTTCGGTGGATAGTTCGTCAGGCTGTGGCCTGCAACGCAAGGCGGATGTCGGTGATGTCCTCCCGGATGCCGGTGCTTTGGGGCGGGGAACGGCCATGATGACGAAAGCTCCATGGCAATGGTCAGCCCCCGCAGCCAATGCTAGACTTCTCGGCGACAAGACGCTATGAGCAGCACCGTTAGCGCTAACGGAAGCCGAAAAGGAACGGGAAACATGGTCTCACGCGTGATTCCGGTCGATCCGTTCGATCTTGTCGTGTTCGGAGCATCCGGCGATCTTGCGCGGCGCAAGATCCTGCCGGGGCTCTATCGCCGGTTCGTCGCGGGCCAGATTCCCGAAACGTCGCGCATCATCGGATCCGCCCGCAGCGAGATGGACGATCAGGGTTTTCGGGATTTCGTGGCCGAGGCGATCACCGAGTTCATTGATCCGAAGAAGCGCGACGACGACTGCGTCAGACGCTTCCTCGATCATCTGCATTATGTTGCCGTCGATGCCAAGGGCGAGGGCGGCTGGACGGAACTGGCCGCACTCATCCGCCGTGACGTCGTGCAGGCCTATTACTTTTCCGTCGCCCCGTCGCTCTTCGGCGATCTGGCAGAGCGGCTGCACCGCCATGGCATTGCCAGTCCGCAATCCCGAATCGTTGTGGAAAAACCCTTCGGCCGGGATCTGGCCAGCGCGAAAGCGCTGAACGCGACGCTCGCCGAGCATTTCGACGAAAGCCAGATCTACCGGATCGACCATTATCTGGGCAAGGAGACGGTGCAGAACCTGATGGCGGTGCGGTTCGCAAATATCCTCTTCGAGCCCTTGTGGAATGCCCGCCATGTCGATCATGTCCAGATCACCGTGGCCGAGACGGTGGGCGTCGGCGGCAGGGGCGCCTATTACGACAAATCGGGTGCCATGCGGGACATGGTGCAGAACCACCTGATGCAGCTTCTGTGCCTGATCGCGATGGAGCCGCCCTATCGCTTCGACCCCGACGCGGTGCGGGATGAGAAGCTGAAGGTCATCCATGCGCTTTTGCCGGTGGAGCCGGACGACATCGTGCGCGGCCAGTATCGCGGCGGTGGCAAGAAGGGCGCTGCCCCCTCCTATGCGGAAGATGTGGGCGACCCGGCAACGAAGACCGAAAGTTATATCGCGCTGAAGGCACATATCGCAAACTGGCGCTGGAAGGGCACGCCCTTTTACCTGCGCACCGGCAAGAAGCTGCGCGGACGGGCATCAGAGATCGCCATCGTCTTCAAGGAAGTGCCGCATTCGATCTTCGGC
>JAUIDM010000201.1 GCA_030428915.1 Alphaproteobacteria bacterium
GGGGTTTGTCGCGATCGGACCGACGCTGCAAAGCATCACCGATCCCGCTATCTTCGCCTGTGGCGACATCGCCCATATGGCATATGCGCCGAGGTCCAAGGCCGGGGTCTTCGCCGTCCGTCAGGCGCCGGTACTGCTGCATAACCTTGTCGCCGCGCTGACTGGCAAAGGCCGAATGCAGAGCTACCGGCCGCAGAAGGATTATCTGAAACTGATCTCGACGGGTTTCAAAGGGGCGGTCGCCGACAAATGGGGCCTGCCCCTCGACGGCGCATGGCTCTGGCGCTGGAAGGACCGGATCGACCGCAGGTTCATGGCGCGGTTCCAGGATCTTCCCACGATGCCTACCCCGGCACTGCCGGCCGATATCGCGGCCGGCGTGGCAGAGGAGTTGGGAAATGGTAAACCGCTTTGCGGCGGTTGCGGCGCCAAGGTCGGGCAGGCTGATCTGCACGCGGCGCTGGCCGGATTGCCCAGACCCACCCGTCCGGATGTCCTGTCGGGGCCGGGCGACGATGCGGCCATTCTTGCCCTTGGCAAGGGATACCAGGTTCTGACCACCGACCATATCCGCGCCTTCACCGAAGACCCCTGGCTGCTGACTCGGATCACGGCGGTCCATGCGATGGGCGACGTCTGGTCGATGGGCGCGCGGCCACAGACGGCACTCGCACAGGTGATCCTGCCCCGGATGGCGCCGCGCCTACAGACCGAAACCCTGCGCGAGATCATGTCGGCCGCCGCCGAGACATTCGGCGCCGAGGGGGCGGATGTGGTCGGCGGCCACACCAGCCTCGGGGCCGAACTCACCGTCGGCTTCACGGTAACGGGGCTCGCCGCGAACCGGCCGGTCGATCAGGCGGGTGCAAAACCCGGCGACTGGCTGATCATGACGAAACCCATCGGCACCGGTGTCATTCTCGCGGCCGAAATGGCGCGGGCGGCGCCCGGCGCCGTGGTCGCGGGCGCGCTTGCCTCAATGATGCGACCACAGGGTGCGGCCGCGCGCATCCTCGGGGCCGGTGCGCGTGCGATGACCGATATCACCGGCTTCGGCCTTGCCGGCCACCTGATGGCCATGCTCGACGCCTCCGGCGTCGCCGCCCGAATATCGCTCGCGCATGTGGCACTTCTGCCCGGGGCCGAAGCCCTGTCCGAGGCGGGCCATGGTTCCACCCTCCTGCCCGCGAACAGGGCTGCGATGGCGCGGATGTTCCTGACCGAAAGCCCGCGCGCCGATCTTCTGTTCGATCCACAAACGGCAGGCGGCCTTCTTGCGGCCGTGCCCGCTGACAAGGCCATGGACCTCGTCCGCCGTCTGCGGGAGGCGGGCGAACCGGCGTCGATCATCGGCGAGGTGACGGCGGGCCTACCGTTCCTGACCGTGGAGGATTGAGCCCCACTCTCCCTTGGTTCTTTGGTATTCCCGCGCCGTCCGGCAAGGTGGGCTCGATGACCCCCCGAGACGACCCTGGTCAGCCGTTTCCCGCGAGGTCGCGCACGGCGGCCGCGATGCGGGTGGCCAGCGGATCAAGCGCGTCGGGCGCGAGCGACGTGGCCTCGACCACGGCCTCACGCTCAGGCGTGAAGCGCGAACGGTGCTTTTCGTAGCGGGGATCGTAATGGGCGTCCATCAGACCGGTTGCGAGCGCTCTGAACGCGCCCGTCTCGGCGAGGCGAAGCCAGTCGGCAATGGTGTCAGCCGGGTGCAGCGCCCGCAGGCGGTTGATGACATCGGCAAGCCGCGCCTGGTCGGTCGTGACATCGGCATATGCACGCGAAAGGTAGTCGGCCCGCGCGGCAAGCGGCGCGGCGATACGGACCCTTGGCGCGGCGCACATAGTGGCCCAAAGCTGCTTTGGAATCGAGAGATTGCCGATCCGGCTGCTTTCGGCCTCCACAACCAGCGGCCTTCCTGGATCGAGCATCGCAAGGGCCATCGCAAGCCGCCCTTCAAACGCCTTCTGGGAAGGCTGACCCCCTTCCCGATCACCGAAGAGAGAGCCGCGGTGATTGGCGAGCCCCTCCAGGTCGATGATCTGCAGGCCGTGACCGGCGAGGCGTGTCAGGATCTCGGTCTTGGCCGAACCGGTATTGCCGTCGAGCACCACGACCGGCGCGCTGACGGGCCGGTCCTGCACCTCTTCCACCACCAGCCTGCGCCACGCCTTGTAGCCACCCTCGACCAGTTCCACCCGCCAGCCGACCTGCGCGAGGATTGAGGCGAAAGAGCCCGAGCGCTGCCCGCCGCGCCAGCAATAGATCAGAGGCCGCCAGCCGCCGGGCAGATCGGCCAAGGGACCTTCCAGATGCCGGGCTGCGTTCTTCGCGACAAGTGCCGCGCCGACCTTGCGTGCCAGAAACGGCGATTGCTGCTTGTAGATCGTTCCGACCCGCGCCCGTTCCGCGTCGTCCAGAACCGGCAGGTTGATCGCGCCCGGCAGATGATCCTCGGCGAATTCCGATGGCGCGCGCACATCGATCACCGCGTCGAAATCGAACGCGGCAATCTGCTGAAGGGATGACAGTGTCAGGGCCATGCGCCCCTATAACGCGCCGTCACGCCGCCCGGAAGGGTCAGTAGACGGTGACGGGCGTCCCAAGTTCTACGCGATTGTAAAGATCGATCACGTGATCATTGACCATGCGCAGGCAGCCGTTGGAAACGGACCGCCCGATTGAATTCGGCTGCGTCGTGCCGTGGATGCGGATCGCGGTGTCGACGCCGTCATGGTAAAGATACATCGCCCGCGCACCGAGTGGGTTCTTCGGCCCGCCGGGCATGCCATCGGCATATTTCTCATAGGCCGCCGGATCGCGTTCGATCATCTCGGGCGTGGGTTTCCAGCTTGGCCATTCGACCTTGCGCCCGACCACGGCCTCTCCGCGATAGACGAGTTCAGCCTTGCCGACCGCCACGCCATAGCGGATCGCGAAGCGCGGTTTGACGATGTAGTAAAGAAAGTGTTGTGACGAAACTACATGGATCGTGCCCGGCTGGAAGCTGCGTTTCACCTGCACCAGCGTCGGGTAAAGCTCCGGCGCGATCGTCAGACCGGGGATCGGCGCAGGCGGAAGGGTGATATCGGGCTTGCCGAACGCGTAGGCAGGCGCGGCGCTGGTGACAGCGGCAGCCGCGGCAGTTGCGATGAGCGAGCGACGGTCGATCATTCTCTTTTCCTTTCCCGCCCGATTGGAGCGGTCTGATACTACAATACTACCAATCACCTGACTATTACCGCGAATTTTCGCAGGAATGTGGCTAGTCTGGGGCGACAGCGCCCTTTTGCGCCAGATCAATGCATCCGCTGTATCTGCATGGTCACATCCTGCCGGGGGCAGATCATGAGCACGACCGTCTTCAGAACGAGGGGCCTGACCAAGGTCTATGACACCGGCAAGGTGAAGGTCCATGCCTTGGCCGGCGTTGATCTGGAGCTTTACGAAGGCGAACTGACGGTGCTTCTGGGTCCCTCCGGTTCGGGCAAGTCGACACTTCTGAACATTCTTGGCGGGCTCGACATGGCGACCGGCGGACAAGTGTGGTTCCGCGATAAAGAGCTGACCGGCATGGGTGACCGGCAGTTGACGAACTACCGGCGCGACCATGTGGGCTTCGTTTTTCAGTTCTACAACCTTGTCGCCTCGCTCACGGCGCGCGAGAATGTGCAACTCGTCACCGATGTGTCTCAAAACCCGATGACGCCTGCCGAGGCGCTGGCACTCGTCGGTCTCGAACCCCGGCTTGACCATTTTCCTGCCGAGCTTTCCGGAGGTGAACAGCAGCGCGTGGCGATTGCCCGGGCCATCGCCAAACGGCCCGATGTGCTTCTCTGCGACGAACCGACGGGTGCGCTGGACAGCAAGACCGGGGTGCAGGTGCTTGAGGCGCTGAAGACGGTCAATGAACAGCTTGGCACCGCCACGATCGTCATCACCCATAACGCGATGATCCGGAAGATGGCGCATCGGGTGCTGCGCTTTCAGGACGGGTGTATCGGCTCTGTCGAGGTCAACGATACGAGGATCGCGCCGGCGGAGATCGAATGGTGATGCACGCGCTCGACCGGAAGCTTCTGCGTGATTTCGTCCGCCTTTGGGCGCAGGCGCTGGCCATCGCATTGGTGCTGGCCTGCGGAGTCGCAGCGCTTTTGATGTCTTTTGGCATGTATCAGGCGATGGGTGACAGCCGCGATGCCTATTACGAGAGAAACCGGTTCGCCGATATCTGGGCTCCAGCCCGTCGCGCGCCGGTGTCGCTTTTGCCAGAAATTGCCGCCATTCCCGGCATCCGCAGCATCGAGGCGCGGACCGAGGGGCTGGTCACACTCGACCTGCCGGGTCGTATCGAAACCGCGGTGGGCCAGATCATTTCGTTGCCCGCCTCGGGCGAGACGTTCCTGAACGTGCCGATCCTGCGATCGGGTCGCCTGCCCGATCCGGCTTCGGATGATGAAGTCGCGGTCAACGAGCCATTCGCCATTGCCAATGGTTTTCGCGCGGGGGACAGCTTTCTTGCCAATATCAACGGCACAAGGCGGGAACTGACGATCACCGGTACGCTTCTGTCGCCCGAGTTTGTCTATACGCTCGGCCCTGGCGCGCTGATGCCCGACAAGGAGGGCTTCGCGGTCATCTGGATGCCTGAACGCGCGGTGCAGGCGGCCTTTGACATGACGGGCGCGTTCAACAGCCTGACGATCGGCCTTTACGCCGGTGCGAACGAGGCCGAGGTCATCGACCGGCTCGACGCCGTTCTGGAACGCTACGGAACGACCGGGGCATATGGCCGCGACCGCCAGATATCGGACAGTTTCGTGTCGTCTGAACTCGATCAGCTCTGGACCATGACCGTCGTCCTGCCGCCGATCTTCTTCGGTGTCGCGGCCTTTCTTGTGAACATGGTACTGGGTCGGATCGTTGCGCTGGAACGGTCGGAAATCGGGCTGCTCAAGGCGCTTGGCTATTCCAATGCAGCGATTGCCATGCATTACCAGATGCTGGCCGGGCTGACGGCGGTGGTCGGCATCCTTATCGGCTGGGCTTTCGGCGCCTGGCTCGCCCACGGATTGGCCACGCTTTATGCGAACTTTTTCAACTTCCCCTACCTGATCTTCCGCGGCTCGTGGTCGGTCTATGCCGTCTCGGGACTGATCGGGCTCGCCTCGGCCGCGTTCGGGGCGCTCAGGGTCGCGCTCAGGGCCGCCCGACTGCCGCCCGCCGTGGCGATGCAGCCGCCCGCCCCGCCGCGGTTCCGGCGCGGGATCATCGACCGGGGCCTCGCGTGGCTGCGCCTTTCGCAGCCGATGATGATGATCGTCCGCTCCATCACCCGATGGCCGATCCGGGCGGCGTCGAACGCGCTTGGCCTGTCGATGGCGGTCGCAGTTCTCGGGGCGGCCAGCTTCTTCGACGACGCGCTGAACAAGATGCTGGACACGACCTTCAACCTGGCCAACCGGCAGGATGCGGTGCTGATTTTCAACGAAAACCTGCCGGAAGCGGCGCTCGACCAACTCGGAACTCTGCCCGGCGTGATGCAGATAGAGGGCCAGCTTGGCGAAGCTGTTCTTTTGCGCAATGGCCATCTGCAGAAGCACACAGCACTGGAAGCGCGCCGCCCCGATGTCGATCTGTCGCGCGTGGTCGGCGGGTCGGGCCGGATCATGGCCGCGCCGCCGGGCGGGCTGGTCCTGTCCGAACGTCTGGCGGAGCAGCTTGATCTGACGGTCGGCGACGAGGTGGAGGTCGAATTCCTCAGCGGCCCGCGCGAGACGGTCATGCTGCCAGTGACGGGCACGATCTCGCAATATATCGGCCTCGCCGCCTATGCCGATTTCGAGATGCTCAACGCACTTCGTCGGCAGGCGCCGCAGATATCCGTTGCCAATCTGACTCTGGACGAGGATGAAAAACCGGCTTTCCATCACGCGCTGAGTGAGATGCCCGCGCTGGCCGGGACCGCTATGCTGACCGATATGCGCCGGTCCTTTGAGGGCACGATTCAGGAGAACATCAATATCACCGCGACGGTATATGTCGTGATCGCCGTGCTGATCACGGTGGGCGTGACCTACAATAGCGCCCGCATCCAGCTGTCTGAGCGCGCCCGCGAACTGGCAAGCCTGCGCATTCTTGGATTTTCGCGCGGCGAGGTGTCGTTCATTCTGGTCGGTGAGACGATGCTGCTGGCGCTGATTGCCCAACCGTTCGGCTGGCTCGCTGGGTTGGGCATCGCCTGGGCTTTTACGCAGGGGGTCAACAGCGACCTTTATGAAATCCCCCTCGTGATCAGCCCCGCCACCTTTGCGCGGGCCAGCCTGATCGTTCTGGTTACCGCCCTGGCATCGGCGCTCGTGGTGCGGCGGCGTATCGACCGGCTGGACCTGGTCGCAGTCATGAAGACAAGGGAGTGAACCCATGGGTCTGCAACCCCGTCACTATGTCCTCGGCATCATCGGCGCGGCCGCGCTTGGCGGCCTTGGCTGGATCACTTTCCGGACCGAACCGGTGCCGGTGGATCTTGCCGAGCTTGTGGACGGTCCGATGCTCGTCACGGTAAATGCCGATGGCGAAACCCGCATCCGCGATGTCTTTGACGTCAAGGCGCCGATATCGGGTACCGCGCGGCGCGCGCCGGTGGAGGTCGGCGACAGGGTTATTGCGGGTGAAACCGTGGTCGCAGTGGTGGAGCCTGCCGCGCCTGCACTTCTAGACACCCGCTCGCGCCAGCAGGCCGAGGCTGCGGTGCACGAGGCGGAAGCCGCGCTTGACCTCGCCAAGGCTCAGCTGCAGCAGGCCGAGGAAGAACTGGCTTATGCACAAAGCCAGTACGACCGGTCCCGCACACTGGCCGAAAGGGGCGTGACCTCGCTGACCCAGCTAGAGGATGCAAGCCAGATCCTGTCGATCCGGGTCGCAACGCGCGAGGCGGCAGAATCCAATGTCGCGATGTCGACAAGCGCCCTTGCCCGCGCCCGCGCGGCCCTGATCGAGCCGGGCGCCGGGTCGCGTGATGCGGTCCAATGCTGTGTGACGTTGCACGCGCCGATCGACGGCACCGTCCTGTCCGTCGATATCGTCAGCGAGGGGCCGGTCACGGCGGGAACACGGCTTGTCTCGCTCGGCCGGACCGACGATCTGGAGATCGTCGTCGACATGCTTTCCGCCGATGCCGTCGGACTGGCACCCGGCGCCCGCGCAATTGTGGAGCGTTGGGGCGGCCCCGATCCGCTGGAGGCCAAACTGCGCAGTGTCGAGCCTTCGGCCCACACAAAGATATCCGCGCTGGGGATAGAGGAACAAAGGGTCGATGCCGTGTTTGACTTCGTCAGCCCGCCAGAGGCGCGGGCCGGGCTGGGCGACCGCTATGCCGTCTATCTCCGGATCGTCACATGGCAGGGTGACGGCGTCTTGCAGGTGCCACTCTCGGCGCTTTTTCGGCGGGATGGCGGTTGGGCCGTCTTCCGCGCCGTTGAGGGATACGCGGTCCTTACGCCGGTCCGCATCGGTCATCGCAACGGTGTCGCGGCCGAGATCACGGACGGGCTGGGTGAGGGTGACCGGGTGATCCTGCATCCGTCCGACGCCATCGCCGATGGCGTGCCGGTGGTCGCGCGGGACACCCCCTGAAACGCCCGTCGACCTGCCGCTTCCCGTGGCTTCTGCCATGGAGGCGGGCGACCAGAGCCGGTCCTGATTTCGGCGATCTGCTGACATGGTCCATGATGCGTTGATGCTCCATCCCCCCACCGTGCGCGTGCCGATCCCGGCCAGCAAAACCAACCACACGTTTCGGCGAAAATCCGCGCTCCGGCGGGGTTTGACATTGCCGCCGCCAAGCCACATGTGTCGGGGGAAGGAGAGCCGATGGCCACCCAAACCACCTTTACCGTCGAGGGCATGAGCTGCGCTTCCTGTGTCGGCCGCGTCGAACGCGCGCTGAAGGCGGTTCCGGGCGTCGAAGGCGCCGTGGTCAACCTCATGGCAGGCACGGCGCAGGTCGAATCCACCGGGGCCGATGTCGCCGCACTTGCCGAAGCATTAAAGGGCGCGGGCTATCCCGCCGCCGCAGCAGAGGCGCGGC
>JAUIDM010000555.1 GCA_030428915.1 Alphaproteobacteria bacterium
GAAGACATTCACATGAACGTCGAGGCACGGCTGAAAGAGATCATCGGCGAACCCGCCGGGCGGCTTCACACGGCACGCAGCCGCAACGATCAGGTCGCGACCGACTTCCGGCTCTGGGTCCGGGACCGCTGTGATGAGGCGGTCGGCAAACTGTCGGCTTTGTGTATGGCACTTGTCGGGCAGGCGGAGGCGGGGGCGGACTGGGTCATGCCGGGCTTCACCCATCTGCAGACCGCGCAGCCGGTGACATGGGGCCATCACATGCTGGCCTATGTGGAGATGTTTTCGCGCGATATCGGCCGCTTCACCGACGCCCGGAAACGGATGAACGAATGCCCGCTCGGTGCGGCGGCTCTCGCGGGCACATCCTTCCCCATCGACCGGCATGCGACTGCGGCGGCGCTCGGTTTCGACCGGCCTGCGGCCAATTCGCTCGACGCCGTCAGCGACCGGGATTTCGCGCTGGAGTTCCTTGCCGCCGCCTCCATCACGGCGATGCACCTCTCGCGCTTCGCCGAGGAACTGGTGATCTGGTCCTCGGCCCAGTTCCGCTTCGTCGCGCTCTCGGACCGCTTCTCCACCGGCTCCTCGATCATGCCGCAGAAGAAGAACCCCGATGCCGCCGAACTGATCCGCGCCAAGGTCGGGCGCATCATGGGCGCCAATGTCGGGCTGATGATGGTGATGAAGGGCCTGCCGCTGACCTATTCCAAGGACATGCAGGAGGACAAGGAACAGGTCTTCGATGCGGCGGATAACCTGATGCTGGCACTCGCCGCGATGGACGGCATGGTGCGCGACATGACCGCGAACCGTGCGAACCTCGAAGCCGCCGCGTCGTCGGGCTTCTCCACTGCGACGGACCTTGCCGACTGGCTGGTGCGTGCGCTGGGCCTGCCGTTCCGCGAGGCCCATCACGTCACGGGCAGCCTGGTCGCCATGGCCGAGAAGAAGGGCTGCGACCTGCCCGATCTGAGCCTGGCCGAGATGCAGTCCGCCCATGCCGGGATCACCGATGCGGTCTATTCCGTCCTCGGCGTGCACAATTCCGTCGCCTCACGCCAGAGTTTCGGCGGCACCGCCCCCGATCAGGTCCGCGCCCGGATCGCCGACTGGAAGGCGCGGCTGGGATGAGGTTTGTCTGCGCGCTTCTGGCCCTGACGGCGCTTCTCTCCGCCTGTTCGCAACCGCGCGCCCATGTCGGCGCCCGGGTCACGCCCGACGGTGTCAGGGCGACGCCATCGCTTTCAACCACCATCGCCGGTATCGGCCTGACTGTGAGCCAATGATGATCCGCATAAGCCTGTGTCTTCTGCTTGCCACCGCCCTCGCCGCCTGCGGTGCGGACGGGGAACCAACACCGCCCGCCGATAACGGTGTTTCGGTCTCGGGGATGGTCAAGGTCGGCGTCGGCGGCAGCCTCTGATCCGCTGGCCAGATTGAGCGCGCGGGTTCTGCGCGCGCAAGACATGTCTCGCCCCATTCGCAGCGCGAATGGGGTTCGGATTTCGCTCCGCGGGGGATATTTGCGAACAGGTGAAGGCAAGTTATCTTCACCTGTTTCAAAATATCCCCGCCGGAGGCAAACCGCACGAAGTGCCAGAAAGCGTGCGCGCGACGCGCGCGCAACTGGATCAGACCACCTCAGTCGAGCGTGCGGCGGAAGCGCAAGAGCGCGAGCGTGGC
>JAUIDM010000202.1 GCA_030428915.1 Alphaproteobacteria bacterium
TGCATGACATGGCTGTAGCGTTCGATGATGAACTTTTCGGTCGGATGGACCGTGCCGATCTTCGCCACGCGTCCCACATCGTTTCGGCCAAGGTCCAGCAGCATCAGATGCTCGGCCAGTTCCTTCCTGTCGGCCATGAGGTCGGCCTCATGTGCGCGATCCTCTTCCGGTGTCTTTCCACGCGGTCTGGTGCCCGCGATTGGACGGACGGTCACCTCGCCGTCGCGCACCCGCACCAGGATCTCGGGCGAACAGCCGACGATGTGGAAATCACCGAAATTGAAGAAGGTTAGGAAGGGCGAGGGGTTGGTTCGCCGGATCGAGCGATAAAGCGCGAAGGGCGGCAGGGTGAAATCGGCGGTCCAGCGCTGTGAGGGCACGACCTGAAAGATGTCGCCCGCGCGGATATAGTCCTTGGCCTTCTCGACGGCGGCGCGATAACCCTCTGGCGTGAAATTCGATTTCATCTCGCCCAGATGCGCGGCGTCCCCGAGCGAACGGGTCTCGCCCGCCGGTGCGCGTTCCAGGTCGCGGACCGCATCCATCACCCGCTCTGCGGCCTGGGCATAGGCGGCCCGCGCCGACAGGCCTGATCCAACCCAGGCCGGTGAGCAGACCGTCACCTCGCTTTTCACCGCGTCCAGAACAGCGATGATTGTCGGGCGCATCAGCACCGCATCCGGCACCCCGATCGGGTCGGGGTTCACGTTCGGTAGATGCTCCACCAGCCGGATCATGTCATAGCCGAGATAGCCGAAAAGGCCTGCCGCGATGGCGGGAATGCCTTCGGGCATCTCGATGCGGCTTTCCGCGATCAGTGCCCTCAGCGTCTCCAGCGGGTGACCCTCCAGCGGTTCGAACGCGTCGGCATCGAAACGTGCCTGCCGATTGATGCGGCTTTCTTTGCCGCGACAGTCCCAGACCACATCCGGCTTCAGCCCGACCACCGAATAGCGTCCGCGCACCTCGCCGCCGGTCACCGATTCAAGCATGAAGCTCATCGCCTGAGCGTCGGCGAGTTTCAACATCAGGGAAACCGGCGTGTCGAGGTCAGCCGCCAGCCGCGCATAGACAAGCTGGTTGCGACCGTCGTTCCATCCGGCTTCGAAGGCCTCGAATGCAGGGATCATAGTCACTTGTGCCGCCTCAGTTCATCTGTGCGTGGACAGCGTTCAGCGCGGCATTGTCCAGCGTGACACCCGCCTCGTTCTGGACGGCCTGGGTGAAATACTGGAACATGTCCTCGGCCACGGACTGACCGATCTGGGCCGACAGCGCCGCGCGGGTGCGCGCGACATCCTCACCCGACATATCGGCCGGCAGGACATCGCCCAAAGCCACGACGAAAACCCGGCCGTCGGCATCCACGACCGCTGCCCCGCCCGGGGCGAGGGCAAAGACCTCTTCCACGACCTTTCCGGGTGCGTCCGCGATGAAACCGTCGCGCGCGAACCCTTCAAAGCGTGTGGCCACAACTCCGGTCGATTCAAGCGCGGTGCCGTCCTCGATCCGGGCCGTCAGCGTTTCGGCGAGGGCGAGCAGGCGCGAATGGGTCTCGGCCGCTGTCCAGCCTTCGACAGCGGCGTCACGCACCTCTTCAAGCGGGCGCAGAGCGGGCGGGTCGATACGATCCAGCCGCAAAGCAAAGACGCCGCCATCGTCAAGCGCGGCCAGTGTCGGGAAATCCTCGGCCGTTGCTGCCGCCGCGGCCTCGCGGAAGGCCGGATAGGCTGCGATACCTTCGTCGGTGCCTGTGGTCACCGCAATCTCGCCCAGTTCCATGCCGGTCTCATCGGCCACTTCCTCCAACGTCGCGCCCGAGGCCAGCAGATCCTCGATCCCGTCGCTGCGATCGGCCACCAGACGGCGTGCCCGGTCGGCGGAAGCCTCTTCCGCCAGATCGTCGCGCGCCTCTTCGAAGGTGACCTCGCGGGCGTCGAGAATTCCGTTCATCGCATAGAGTGCCGGACCCAGATCCGAAACGATGGGTCCAACAACGCCCGGTGCGTCGAGGGCAAAGACTGCCTCACCCGCTGCGCCCAGATCGGCCTTGGACTGCTCGCCGAGATCTATATCCGCGAGGTTCAGGCCACGTTCCGCCGCCAGCGCTTCGAACGTCGCCTCGCCCGCATCGTAACGCGCCTTGGCGTCAGCCGCCGTAGCCTCGTCGGGATAGACCAGCCGTTCCACGAGCCGCTGTTCGGGCGTGACATAATCGTCGATACGTTCGTCATAAGCAGCGCGCAGAGCAGCCTCATCCAGTGCGACTTCATCGGCCAGCATTTCGGGCGAAAGCCAGACATAGGTGATCTGGCGTGTTTCAGGCGCTGTGAAGTCTTCGGGATTCGCGTCGTAATAGGCTTTTATCTGATCTTCGGTCGGCGCCGGGACGGGTTCAGGCAGGTCGGCCGTCACCAGTTCTGCCAAAGAAAAATTGCGGGTTTCGTGCATCCAGGCGGCGACCTGATTTACGAAGGTTTCCGGCGCCACGGTGCCGCCCAGAACCGCGCCCTGCAACAACGTCCGGGACACCTCGTCACGCAGCTTCGCTTCGAATTCGTTTTCGCTCAGCCCTTCTTGCCGCAGGGTCAGTGCATAGGCGTCGCGGTCGAAACTGCCATCCAGTCCCTCGAAGGCCGGAATTTCGAGAATGCGTGCGCGCACCGCCGCATCGCCGACCGACAGGCCGATCTTGTCGGCCTCGTTCTCCAGCGCCGCCGACGCAAGCAGGCGGGCCTGCACAGACCGGTCGATACCGAAGGCTTGCGCCTGGGCGAAGCTGACAGGCTGACCGATCTGCGCCGACAAGGCGGCGATTTCGCGGTTCAGCGTTCGGGCGTAGTCGCGCAGGTCGATATCGCGCTCCCCGACGGTGCCGAGAGAGCGAACCGAGCCCCCGAAATTCGTCGCCCCGAAACCGCCGAGGCCAAGGATCAGCATCCCCATAAGGATCCAGATGATCGTATTGCCGCGCTTCTTGCTGCGGAGCGGGCTCGACATGGGCGCTTCCCTCCCGAAAGACCTGTTTCGGGGTGTTTAGGCCAGCCGGTTGGGCGGGGCAAGGGTATGCGTCAGTTCGACCAGCCAGACAGCCGTTCGATCATTTCTCCGATCTCCTTCACGCCGATATTGGCAAAGGCGATCCGCACCTCGCGTTCCCCGCGTGGGTCGTCTGCGGGGCGGAACATTGTGCCGGGCAGAAGCAGAATGCCAGCCTCGCGCACCAGCCGTTTGGCCATTTCAGGCGAGGGCAGGGGGTGGGGGTGTTCGGCATAGGCGAAGAAGGCGCCGCAACCGAGAAGGGTCCAGCCCGAAAGCCGGGCGAAACCCTCGACCACCGCACGACGTCGGGCAAGGATTTCGTCACGCTCGCCTGCGACCCATTGGGACAGGTTTCGCATCCCCCAAAGCGCGCCGATCTGGCCCAGCTGGTTGGGGCAGATCGCAACGCAATCGAGGAACTTCTCGGCCTCTCGCAACCGGTCTTCCGCAGCCACAATGGCGCCGACACGGTGGCCCGTCAGCCGGTAGGCCTTGGAGAAGGAATAGAGATGGATCAGCGTGCCCCGCCAGTCCGGATCTGCAAACAGGTCATGCGGCGCGCCGATACGGGCATCGAAGTCGCGGTAGGTTTCATCAAGTATCAGCGCGATGCCGCGGGCCGCTGCCAGCTCGTAGAAGGCTCGAACCGTCTCGGCCGGATACTCCACGCCGCCGGGATTGTTAGGCGTGACGAGGACGATCGCACGGGTGCGTTCCGTGATCAGCGACGCCGCCCCTGCGAGATCCGGGAGCAGCCCCGGCCCCGTGGGCATCGGGACCGCCCGCACGCCTTGCATGTCGAGCCACATTTTATGGTTAAAATACCAAGGGGTTGGCAGAAGAACTTCATCTCCTGCGGCTGCCAGTGTCGTGATCACAGTACAGAAGGCCTGATTGCAGCCTTGGGTAATCGCGACTTCGGCAGGGGAAATCGAACCACCATAAGCCAACGACCATTGCGCCGCGACTTCGCCCCGCAATTCCGGCAGGCCAAGCACCGGACCGTAAAGATGCGCCTCCGCCCGGGTCAGCGCCGCCTCGGCCAGCGCTTGCCGCAACCCTTCGGGCGGTGCCTCCATCGGGGCCGCTTGAGAGACATTGATCAGCGGCCGGTCCGGCGGAAAGGCCACGCCATCCAGCCAGCGCCGCGCCTCCATCACCGGAGGCAGGAAGGTCGCGGCCATGTCGGGATTGAGCGGCAGGGGCATCGGCTTCCTTCCCGGACTTAAACGTGGTTCAGATATTCCCGCCGCAGACGGCCCGTCAGTCCGATCCGCGATAGGGCTGGACATATTGCAGCGCCATGTCCCAGGGGAAGAAGATCCAGGTGTCCTGACTGACCTCTGTTATATAGGTATCGACCATGCCGCGACCCTCTGGCTTGGCATATACCGTAGCGAAATGCGCCTTGGGATAGAGGTTGCGTACCAGTTCCAGCGTCTTGCCGGTGTCGACGAGGTCGTCGACGATCAGCACGCCTTCGCCCTGATCGCCCATGATCTCGGCCTGCGGCGCCTTGATCAGGCGCGGCTGGGTCTGGTCCTGATGATTGTAGGACTTGACCGAGACGGTATCGACCACTCGGATATCCAGTTCGCGGCTTACGATCATCGCGGGCGCCATGCCGCCGCGCGTTATGGCCACCACCGCGCGCCAGTCTCCATTTTCCGGCCCCTTGCCATCGAGCCGCCAGGCCAACGCCCGCGCATCGCGATGAATCTGGTCCCAGGAAACGTGAAAGCCTTTTTCATGCGGGAGGCGGTCGTTCATCGTCTTACTCCTTGCGCCCGGTCACCGCGTCGATGTCAGGCGCATCGACCGCCTTCATGCCGACGAGGTGATAGCCGCAATCGACGTGATGCGTCTCACCCGTCACGCCCGAACCGAGATCGGAAAGAAGATAGAGCGCCGATTTGCCGACGTCATCCTGACTGACATTACGGCGGAGCGGCGAATTCAGTTCGTTCCATTTCAGGATATACCGGAAATCGCCGATGCCGCTCGCCGCCAGCGTCTTGATCGGCCCGGCCGAGATCGCGTTGCAGCGAATGCCA
The DNA here is from genome assembly GCA_030428915.1 of Alphaproteobacteria bacterium. Lineage (GTDB taxonomy): Bacteria > Pseudomonadota > Alphaproteobacteria > Rhodobacterales > Rhodobacteraceae > Albidovulum. The sequence goes on from JAUIDM010000202.1 coordinate 5,097, forward strand.
TCCTTGCCCAGATCCTCGGCGATATAGCGCACAGAAGCTTCCAGCGCCGCCTTGGCGACGCCCATCACGTTGTAATGCGGCATAACCCGCTCGGCCCCATAATAGGTTAGTGTCAGCAGGCTGCCGCCATCAGGCATCATCGCCGCCGCGCGCTGGCAGACGGCGGTGAAGGAATAGACCGAGATGTCCATCGTCATCTGGAAATTCGCGGCGCTCGTGTCGACATAACGGCCGCGCAACTCGTTCTTGTCCGAGAAGCCGATGGCGTGAACGACGAAGTCGAGCTTGCCCCACACTTTCTTCAGATGCGCGAACAAGGCGTCGAGCGACGCTGCGTCAGAGACGTCGCATTCGACAAGCTCGGTCGCGCCGACCTGCGCGGCCAGCGGTTCGACCCGCTTCTTCAGTGCCTCGCCCTGATAGGAAAAGGCCAGTTCCGCGCCATGGGCGGCACAGGCCTTGGCGATCCCCCAAGCGATTGACTTGTCATTCGCAAGCCCCATGATCAGGCCACGCTTGCCGGCCATCAGTTCGGTCGCCATCTCCGTCCCCGTGCGCTTTCTTACTGAGTGCCGAAGCATTAGGCTAACTTCGGTGACGCTTCAAGGGCAGGGTACCTTCTGTACGCGAGGTGACCGGTCTGGTTGCAACCGTGATATGTACATGAGAAGGGATGCCCCGATGAGTGACAGGACTGGTATATTCGGCGGCAACGATCCGTTCGTGATCGCGCGTGAGTGGCTGGCGGCCGCTGAGCCTGTGGAGTTGAACGATCCCAATGCGATTGCGCTTGCGACCGTCGATGCCGACGGTCTGCCAAATGTCCGCATGGTTCTGTTGAAAGAGATTGAGGCCGACGCATTTCTCTTCTACACAAACTATGGTTCTGCCAAAGGGCGCGAAATCGCCCACGCTGGCAAGGCGGCTTTCGTGATGCACTGGAAGTCGCTCCGCAGGCAGATCCGTGTAAGGGGAGTAACCAGTCGCGAAGAGGGACCGAAGGCGGACGAGTATTTCGCCTCAAGGTCACTCAAAAGCAGGCTCGGTGCCTGGGCGTCGTACCAGTCAGAGCCGCTTTCCTCGCGCGCCGCTTTGGTGGCTGAGGTGGCACGAGTGACGGCAGCCAGGGGCGTATCGCCCGAAAGGCCGCCTTTCTGGGGTGGAGTCAGGCTGAAACCGCTCGAGATCGAGTTCTGGGCAGATGGTGCGTTTCGCCTTCATGATCGGTTCCAGTGGCGTCGCGCCACAGTGTCTGACGAGTGGACGGTCACGCGGCTAAATCCCTGACGTGATTTGTCGGATAATGGGTGCTAGAGTTTCGCCAAGATGCTTGAAACCGCCGTCCCTCTGGTGTCAGTTCGGGGCGTCGGAAATAGGATACGGACGATGACTGAAGAAGAACAGGGCCAGCACGAGGTCGTCGGCCGCGTGAAATGGTTCGATCCGGCGAAGGGATTCGGATTTGTCGTCGTTGATAATGACGGAGGCGACATACTTCTGCATGCGAATGTCCTGCGGAACTTCGGACAGAGTTCGGTTGCGGACAACGCGCGGATCACCGTCATCGTGCAGCATACGTCGCGCGGGGCGCAGGCCGTTGAGGTGCGGGAGATCCTTCCCCCGGAAGAGGAAGACGCGTCCCCCATCGAGGATCTGGGCGAAACCGACGCTGCGTCTATCGCCGCGCTGTCGCTTGAACCTGCACGGGTCAAATGGTTCGACAAGACCAAGGGGTTTGGATTTGCCAATGTCTACGGGCGATCCGAGGATGTGTTCATCCACATAGAAGTGCTGCGCCGGTCCGGCTTTGCCGATCTGCAGCCCGGAGAGGCCGTCTGCCTGCGCGTGATCGAGGGTAAGCGCGGGCGCATGGCGGCGCAGGTCGTGTCCTGGGAAGCAGCACTCAGGGAAAAGAGATGAAGGCAAAGGCCGCAGGCCTGATCGCAGCGCTGATTGCCAGTCCGTCGTTTGCGGTCTGTTCCCAAACAGCTGCCGAGTTTCGCTGGGACGGTGGGTCGGCACGATTCGCTGTGGAGATAGCCGACGACGAAGCGGAGCGTTCCCGAGGGCTGATGTATCGCGAAGATCTGTCTACCAGCGCAGGGATGCTGTTCATTTATGAACAGCCGCAAAACGTTTCTTTCTGGATGAAGAACACCCTGATCCCGCTCGATATGATTTTCATCGGGGCCGACGGTCGGGTGAACGATATCCACGCGAATGCGGTTCCGGGCGATCTGACCCCCATTCCCGGCCCGCCGGATACCTTGATGGTGCTGGAAATCAACGGTGGCCTTGCGGGGCGCCTTGGTCTGGGTGAGGGTGCGGAACTGCGTCATCCGGCCTTGGACGCAAAAACCGCGCTTTGGCCCTGTTCCTGACCTTGCCTCTTTTCCTTCCGCTGACAAGCGGCTAGAGACGGCATGTCGGGGCGTAGCGCAGCCTGGTAGCGCGACGGTTTTGGGTACCGTAGGTCGGAAGTTCGAATCTTCTCGCCCCGACCACTTGAAAACCCAGCAGACCGAGCGATCGTCAACAGGCGGAATGCGTGATCATCAAGCCACGTTCTGTCGGAGCGTATGATCCCACACCCATTGTTAACTTTGATGAATCCCTGTGGATGCATTTGAAGCATCGTCAAAACGACGCGGCACAAGAGCCCATCAGATAAGCGATTTTCCGCCGAGCCATTGCGACGATTGCTTGTGGGTGAATCGGGTCCGCTATCCGGGTCCCGTCTGCTTGCTGTCTGGTCAATCGAAATCTTGTCACAAAAAAGTAGAAAATTCTGTTGACCCGGCCCGGGGTCATACGTCAGGTTGTGGGGGCTGACGGAGAGGCCACAACATTTAGTGGCGGGTTCGACGGGGAGACTATTCCAGATCTGGCTGCGTCAAAGCGGCTTTGCGACGCGGCAGGCGCATCTGCCGCGACGGGAACTGTCGTCCCTGATTGAGCCCCGTTTGGCGGGAATGCGGC
>JAUIDM010000203.1 GCA_030428915.1 Alphaproteobacteria bacterium
AGAGCGAATAGCGTTCGTAGATCAGGTCGAAGGGCCAGTCGCGGTGCAACGCGATCAGCCTGTCCTCGATCGCCCGGGCCTGCGCAATCGCCGCGCGTTCCTTTCCGGCGCGGTCTGCCCCGGACAAGGCCGGGTCGCCTACCTCCTCGACCGACAGGTCATTCACCGGAACGATCCCCGTGCGGGCGGATAGTGCGCGCACTTCGTGACCAAGCGCGGTGAAGGCGCGCATCATCTCCTGGATATGGACCGAGGCGCCCTTGGCGCCGAAAACAGGGATGCCACGATCGGCGCTGACATAGGCAATACGCATCAGGCCGCCCTTGTGATCCGGGCCGGGGCCAAGGCAGGGGCTGCCAGGAGACCGCGCAGCATGGCCGTGTTGCGATCAAGGTCAAACAGCCGCTGGGCCCGCGCCCGCCCGGCAGCGCCCATCAGGAAGGCCTGATCGCGATCCGCCAGAACCGACGCGATCGCGTCGGCAAGCGCCGCCGGATCGTCTGGCGGGCAGAGCTTTCCGGTTACATCCGGAATCACGATTTCCGGTCCGCCCGCGACTGTCGTCGTCACCACCGGCAAGCCCCGCGCCATTGCCTCCAAAAGGACCGTCGGCAAACCATCCCGGTCGCCGCTCTCGGTGACCCTGCAGGCCAGAACCGCCAGTGCTGCGGCCTCCATCCGCTCGACCAGCAATTCTTGCGGCAACGCCCCGGCGAGTGTCACATGGCCGGAGAGCCCCAGATGGCCGACCTGCGCCTTGAGAGCTGCCTCCAACGGGCCGCTGCCGACGATTTCCAGATCGAAGGCAACGCCCCGGTCGCGCAAAAGCGCCGCGGCATCGATCAGGGTCGCGAATCCCTTCTTCTCCACCATCCTTCCGACAGCCAGCAACCGCCCTGGTTTCAGTCGGCACGGCGCCACGGGACGGAACGCGCCAAGATCAATGCCGTTGTAAAGTCGGACGATGCGCCCCGCGGCCTCGGGACAGAGCGCGCTGAGATGGCGGGCATTGTAGTCCGACACGGTGACCGTGAAGGCCGCCTCGCGCAGCTTGGCGCGGCGCATCTCGGCATCGGCCTCGGGCGAGACATAGGTGTGATAGATGTCCCGGGCATGAGCGGTGAACGAAAACGTGCCGCCCATGATCCGCGCCGCCAGCAGTGCGACAGTGGTAGCATCCGATCCGAAATGGGCATGCAGATGCCCGATCCCGCGCGCCTGCGCGGCGTTTGCGACCGCTTCTGCCTTGGCCATTATCCGGCCGATCTGGCGCGGCGTTTTGCCGACGAAAAGCGCCTCGTCGCCGGGCACCGGCTGCTCCTCGCGCCCTCCGCCCACGCCCGACAGCATGGTCACCTCTGCCTTCAGACGGGTCAGCCTGGCGTGCCGAGGTTCGTCAGGCGGGTCGAGCAGAGAAAAGACATCGACCACAGCCCCTGCCGCCTCATGCGCCAGCAACTCGTTCAGGATGAAGGTTTCGCTGAAGCGGGGAAAACGCTTCAGTACATAGCCGACGCGAAGGCCGTCAGTGGGATGCGGCATGGGTGTCCTCCTCATCGAACAGGGACTGGGATTGTGAAAGGTGTTCCGCGATGGCCATGGCGGCTCGGCTGGCGCCATCGAAGTGCAGACCATCGATTTGCACTTGAAGCGGCGGCGCCATCATCATCCGCGCGAGGGTTTCAGGGGCGAGCTCCTCCCGGCGGAGGTGGCGGGCAAGGCCTCGGTCGGCCAGTGTCTCTGCACGGATGCGCTGTTCGGCCGACGGGCCGAGGCGCGGTACCGTGACGATCGGGCAACCCTGCGCCAGCGCCTCGTTGATCGAGTTGTAACCCGTCATCGTGATCATGAGATCGGCGGCGCTGAGAAGCCCGCCGAGATCGGGGACGCTATCAAGGCAGACAACGCCCAGCCGTGTTGCGCGGGCGAATATGGCGTTTCGCAATTCTTCGTCCATCAGAGGGCCCGTGACGACCGTCATCGCCGGACGTTTGCGTCGTGGGATCGTGACGTATGCGGAAAGCGCGGTGTCGATCAATGGAAAGGCATCGCGGCCGCCGCCGCCCGAAACTAGTACCGAACGTGGCGGTTTGCCCTTCGCCCGGGGTCGGATGCGGCCGGGCGTTGTCACGATGCCGGTATAGCTCACCCGCCCAGGCAGCAAGCCGTCAAGTCCGTAGGCCGTGGCAGAGGGGTAGAAGCCCTCGTTGCCGTAAACCAGAACCCGGTCGTAGCACCCGGCGATGACGTTTGCGGTACCGCCCTCCGCCCAGGCGGCGCGCACGAGGTCGGGATCGTCCAGAATATCGCGAAGGCCAAGGATCGCGTGCGGCCGGTCGCGCCCCTGCCGCCGCTCAAGCACGGGCAGGAGTTCGTCGAGAACCCCGCCGGGCTCATGATCGACCAGCAGCAGGTCGGGACGGAACGCGTCGAACACGCCTTCGATGATCCGGGTCCGCATCTGCCGAAGCGTCGCGGCATCAAGGCGTAGCGCACCCGACTGGAACGCGCCGCGGCCGAGCTTGGCGAGCGAGGGGAGTTTGACATAGTCGATGCCGGGATGCGGTTCGAACATCATGCCCGACGGGCAGCCGACCAGCATAAGCACCGACAGGCCGGGGACGAGCGCCACCAGTTCGCGGGCGATCGAGGCGTTTCGGCGCATGTGCCCAAGGCCGATCGTATCGTGTGAGTACATCACGACCGATGGCCCCCGTGCGCGGCGGTCACCCGGCCCGTCCGTTTTCGCCGTAAGCGCCGTGACAAGTTCCCTCAGCCGCGATAGCGCGAAGGGTTTGGCCAGGAAGGCAGCGACCGGGATGCGCTCGGCCCGGCCGCGATTGTAAAGACTGTCCTGCCCGGTCATCACCACGACCGGCGTTTTCCCCAATGCGTTGCCCGCCGCCGAAATGACGTCTATCCCGTCGCCATCGCCGAGCGAAACATCGGCAAGCACCAGATCGTAGGCGCCTGCCCTCAGGGCGTGTTCCGTCTCCTTCGCGGAAGCGGCGTGGGTGACCTGTATCGCGCAGCCTTCTAGTGAGCGCACGATGTTGCGGGCCAGGACAGGTTCGTCTTCGGACAGGAGTATACGGGTCATGGGAGCCTCATGTTGAGATCAGAATGCCCCTGAGCCGCCGCCAGGTTGAGGGGGCTGCAGCCGTGAACTGGGCCAATTCCCGCGCAGGAAATGGGTCAAATGCCCCAGATTTCGCCGATGTGACGGGGTCCGACAACTCATCGGACCATGGTCCGTGGTCACTGCGCGGCCATCCGTCGGATACTCCTGGCTGCGAACGTTTCAGGGGGCATCGATGGCGTCGGGGGGGCATAATGCGAAAGGCTCGCCACACTATGTGCGGGTGATATCGCTGTTCATCGTCACCAGCTTGCTTGCGATCTTCGCGACGACCTTCCTCCTGTCATCCTACCTCGCCGGTTACGTCGCCAATCAGATGATGATGCGGGACGCAGTCGTATCGATGCAGTTCCTGAATTCCATCGTGCGGGTGGAGGACGCCAACAGCTATTTCTACGGCGAAACCCAAAGCCGTGAGGTTCCGGCGATGGAGGAGTTTTTCGTCCATGTATCGCGCCTGCCGGATGTCTTCCGCGCTAATGTCTACGCCATGTCGGGCGAGATCCTGTGGTCGAGCGACCCGGAGCTGATCGGCCGAATGTTCGAGGAAAATGATGAACTTACCGCCGCGATGCGCGGGGAGTTGCACCCCGAGGTCAATGTCAGGGAACGTGGCGACAAGGACGAACATGTCGGTCTGCCTGCGGATGCGACCGAGTTCATCGAGTTTTACATTCCGATCTGGTCCACCGACCGCAACTTTGTCGTCGGCGCGGTTGAGGTCTACAAGGCTCCAGCGAGCTTGCTTCTGACCATTCGCAGCATCGAGCGTCTGGGCTGGATCGCCGCTCTTCTGTCCGGCGCGGTGTTGTTTGCGGCGCTCCTTGGCGTCGTTGTCTATTCCGTGCGGATTCTGCGGCGACAGGAACAACGCCTGGTCGAGACCGAGCGTCTGGCTGTCGTCGGCGAAATGGCCTCGGCCGTGGCCCATGGCCTGCGCAATCCGCTTGCGGCGATCCGGTCCTGCGCCGAACTGGCCGACGAGGATGACCTGCCCGACTCCGCCCGGCAATCGGTCCGCGACATCGTCGACCAGGTGGACCGGCTTGAGGTCTGGATTCGATCCTTCCTGACCCAGATGCGCAACGATCCGGCCTCGGCCACCGATGCCGCCCATATCGATATCATCGTGCAGCGTTGCCTTCAGAACTTTCGGCCCCAACTCGAGAAGCGCGGCATCATGGTCGAAGTGGACGGCGCCAGAGACAATGCGCTGGCCGCCGCCGGCTCGGCCGAGATCGAACAGGTGCTGAGTACGGTTTTTTCCAACGCCATAGAGGCAATGAAGAACGGTGGCTTTTTGCGTATTGCCTGGGACCGGGCACCGGGGGGGCGGATCGCCATCCAGATCGCCGATACCGGGCCCGGGCTCAGCAACGACCAATTGGCAAAACTCTTCACGCCGATGCAGACCACGAAATCATCCGGTCTTGGCGTCGGCCTCGCGCTCGGCCGCCGCATCGCAGAGCGATTGGGTGGCAGTCTCGACCTGCGCAATGGCGCGGAAAAAGGGGTCGAGGTGACACTAACACTTCCGGCAGGGGCATAATATGAGTGAAGTCCTGGTAATCGACGACGAAACCGTTTTGGCCCGCTCCATGGTCAGTTTTCTGGAACGGCGCGGTTTCCCGAGCGCCTATGCGGTCGACGGCGTTTCGGCCAAGGCTATGTTCGAGCGGGAAAAGCCGAGGCTGGTTATCCTCGACTACAAGCTTGACCGGGATGACGGTCTGGAGATCCTCGAATGGATACGCGCGTCCGATCCACGTGCCCAGATCGTGATGATGACGGGGCACGGCGATATCGGTCTTGCGGTGAAAGCAATGAAGGCCGGGGCCCGGGACTTTATCGTAAAACCCGCCTCGCTCGCCTCCATCGCCGCCATCGCCCGGGACCTGATGCTGGATGAACTGGGTGCCGGTCCCGACCGCAGGGGGGTGGATCGCATCGTCGGCCGGTCTTCGGCTGCAAACTCGCTTCGGACCGCCATCACAGGGCTGGCCCGTCCATCGGAACGTGGCACGCGGCCGGGTGTCCTGATCGTCGGTGCCCCCGGAACCGGCAAGACGCTCGCTGCCCGCGCCCTGCACGAGGCGTCGGGTGGAGCGGCGGAGGGGTTCATCTGCGTCGATTGCACCCATCGGCGCGAGGATATGGCCGCGCATCTGTCCGAGATGGTGGCCCGGGCCGCCGGGGGAACGCTGGTTTTGCGGCATCTGGAACACCTGTCGTCAACCGCGCAGGGCCAGCTTCTGGCCTTGCTCGATGATGCCACCATGCCGCCGTCGCTGATCGCGACGGCAAACCAGTACCTGTCGCCCGGAACCGGAGAGGGTGCGATCCTGCCGGGACTCCTCTACCGCGTACAGGTTGGCTGGATCGATGTGCCGTCCATGCGTGAGCGGACGTCGGATATCCTGCCCATCGCCGACTACACCGCCAGCCGGATCGCCCACGACAACGGCAGCCAGCGGCCGAAACTGACGGCAGAGGCGCGGGCGCGGCTTTTGCAACTCGACTGGCCCGGCAATGTCGCCGAACTGGTCAACTGCATGGAACGCGCGATGCTGGTGCAGACCGGCGGGGTCATCGACGCGGATCATATCCGCCCGATTACGGAAGGGCGCGTGGCCGGGGACGACATCCCCACGCTTCAGGAACTGGAACTCGGTGCGATCCGCAAGGCGCTGGGCATGGCCGGAGGCAATGTCTCGCGCGCGGCAGGTCTTCTTGGCGTCAGCCGCGACACGCTGCGTTACCGGATGGAGAAATTTGCTCTTTCACGGCGCTAAAAAGCTGCGTTTGATCGCCGCGCCGTAATCCGGCCGTCCCGTCGCGCGCAGTTTCAGATGGCGACGGATCAGCGCCAGCCGCAGGAACCGGTCAACCCGAACCCGATCGTATCCACGCCCGAGCGCGGCCCAGCCGTCAAGAACCTCTCGTCGCCAGAAAACAAGACTTTCTGCGAAGTGACCTCGATCGGCTTCTGGACTCGTTGCCAGATGGGCGATGAAATTGCCCAGGTCCGCCTCGAGCGGACCGCAGGCGAGGTCGTCAAGGTCAATCAACCATACGACGCCCGCATCATCCCCGATCAGTTGCCCGACATGGAAATCGCCATGCAACAAGGCAGTTCCGCCCAACTCATCCATCCCATGCTGGCTCAGCGCGGCGGTCAGCCATCCGGGATCGTTCGCTCTAAGTCGCGGACGGATGCGCAGCAGCGGATCAAAACGGGGCACGGAGATCGCAGGCAGGTCATGCAGCGCAGCAAGGGGCGCCAACAGCGCGGGCATCGGCGTGGTTGCGATCAGGTCGAACCGCGCCGACCCGGTAATATGGTCGAAAGTCAATGCATCCGGGGTCGCTCCGGGCCGGGCATCGGGCGTGCGGATGCCCTTGGCGCGCAGCCACTCTGTCCGCCGCAAAGCTTCCTTCGCCACATCGGCCGTCGAGAAGGTTTTCCGAAACCTCCTCACAGCAGATCCATGATCAGCCTGGCCGCGCGATCCGCGCCGTCCTTGCCCAGATCGACGGGTTGCCGGCGGGTGGGCCGTGCGATCTGTCGTGCCAACCAGTCCACGGCAGCCTCATGATACTTCGGGTCGTAGCCATGGCCAAGTTGCGGCCCCCAGTGGCGGACCCGTGCCGCCTGATCGTCAAGGCTTCGGGGGATGGGTAACAGCAGCGCGGGCGTGTCGGTGGTAGCCAGTTCAAGAACGGAATTGTAGCCCGCCGTCGTGATCACCAGATCGGCCGCACGAAAGCTCAGGTTCAAGTCGCCGCCGGGATCGAAGACATCATCCGCCTCGGCAAGACGTGCCCCGCTGGCCCGAGGGCCGATTGCCTGATGGATCACGAAGGGCGTACCAACACGCCCGCGGGTATCGGCGATTAGCCGGTCAAGCGTGGGATAGAGCAGGCTTCGCGTGGCATCCGTTCCGCCCCCACCGGTAGCGAGGATAATGCCGGCCGGCCTGTCGGTGCCGCCGCGCGGACCTGTCGGACGGACGATCCACCCCGTCGCCTCGACTGAGTCCGAAAGCGCAGGATCGTCGGGCATCCAGTGAGACCGCGGATTGGGCACGAGCACCCGATCCCAGACACCGCCTTGGATACGGAACCGCGCGAGCCTTTCCTTCGGAGTCTCACGCAGGATCAGCACTCTCCGGCCATTTGCACGCCCGATCCCGGGGACCTCGACAGTATCGCAGATGATCAATCCCGGCGGGCCGGTCAGCGCCTCAATCATCTCCGCCCTCGGCCGAAGCAGGATACGGTCGAATACCGCCAGGTCGGCACACGCGATGCCTGCGGGGGCCGCGTTGGTGACCAGTGTCAGGTCAAGCGCCCGATGCGCCGGGCGCAAGGCGAGCGCAATCGTCGTGACCCGGCGGAGATGTCCGATTCCGGATTTGCCAGTGGCAAAGAATGTAATTCTGTTTCTGTGCATTCTCGATCAGAATCGTTGCCGACGCACAGTCACAGGCTTCCTTTTGGCATGACAGACCCAGATGCTCCCCGATTGGGTCATCTCGCCCAAAAAAGCGTGCTATTGCGAGTCCAGCCCAAATTCCACGAGCTGAAGAGTGCGGTCGGTAGGCATTTGCTCGGCGATGGGCATGCTTCCGAGAATATTTTCAAGCTGGCAACGCGTACGTCCCAATGCTCGTTTGTGTTAAAGAATCCTGTGAGCTCGACCCCGCAGCGGCCTTCGGCTCGGCGAACATAGAGCGTCCCACAAGGCGGATGATTTGAAACACCCGCAGTCGCTGCATTTGGTCATACCGCACGCCAACTAACGCTCTAACGCATCACAGAACGATCCAATTTGATCAGACCGGGGTGAACAGACCAAAGTCTTCGAAGTGCTCCAGGCTCGGATTATACTTTGCGTCACCATAACATTATGATGACCATAT
>JAUIDM010000556.1 GCA_030428915.1 Alphaproteobacteria bacterium
ATGCCTACTTGGCCTCTCCCTTTGTTCCGGCGCGGGCGGTCTCGACCTCGGGCTCGCCATCGCCATCCCCGGATATCGTGCTGTGGGCCATGTCGAACGGGAAACCTTGTCTTATGATTTTCCTCGGCTCCTTTGCGATAAAGGAGCCACTGCCCGCCACGCCATTTATGGCGGGCAGTGGCGGGGGTCGGATCGAGGGAAACCAGGTGCTTCATCACCGAGGCGAAGTGTGATCGCCCCCGTCTTTTCATCTGTCCTGAACGGATACCCGGGTTCTGGGCCCGGATGACAAGCAGAGGAAGAGGAAAAGACAATGAACGATACCATCGGCGTCGACATCTCGAAACCCGCTCTCGATGCCTTTCGCCTGCGCACGCGCGAGCATCGGCAGTTTCCGAACGACCGGGCAGGGTGTTCAGCCTTGATCCGCTGGATCGGTGGGTCTGCGGTGCGTGTCATCTTCGAGCCGACCGGCCCTTATCACCGCCTCTTTGAAGCGTCGCTGGTCGCGGCGGGTATCGAGGCGGTCAAGGTCAATCCCCGTTCCTCGCGCCGCTTCGCGGAGGCTACAGGGGAATTGGCGAAGACCGATCAGATCGACGCTGCCATTCTTGCACGGATGGGTGCGGTTCTTGATCTCGAAGGGCGACCGGCAAAGACCGAAACCTTGCATGATCTCAGAGAGTTGGGTGTCGCCCGGCAAGCTCTGGTCAAAGACCGTATCGCGGCGACCAACCGCGAACAGATCGCAGTGAACCCTGTGATCAAGCGTCAACTCCGGGCTCGCCTGAAGCAGATCGGCGCGCAGCTGAAGGAAATCGACGCAGCAATCGCGACGCTGGTCGACACCGACCCGTGCCTGTCCCGACGCAGGGATGTTTTGGCTTCCATTCCCGGCATCGGTACCGTCACAGCCATGGCGATCCTGATCGAGATGCCTGAGCTTGGCACACTCGACAACAAACAGGCAGCCAGCCTCGCCGGTCTTGCGCCTATGACGCGCCAGTCGGGCACCTGGTCCGGGCGGGCGCGCATCAGAGGCGGTCGCAGAAGCCTGCGTACGGCGCTCTACATGCCAGCCCTCGTGGCACTGCGCTTCAATCCGGACCTTAAGCGGAAGTATCAGGCTCTCAAGGACGCCGGAAAACCCTCGAAAGTCGCCATCACCGCTATCATGCGAAAGCTGCTCGTCCTCGCCAACGCCCTGCTGCGCGACGACAGGAAATGGAACGAAAAAGCCGCTTGATCAATACGGATACTACGCCGCAGCCACTCTCGTGGCGCGGATGGAAGACGCGTCCCTGGATCAGGCTGTTGTCTGGGACGACGTTGGAACCTTCGACGGCCGCCCGTGGCGCGGCGCGGTGGACATCGTCACTGCGGGCTATCCGTGCCAGCCGTTCTCCGTCGCGGGCAAACGCCGGGGTGCTGACGACCCGCGCCACCTCTGGCCGCATGTCGCCCGCATCATCGGCGAGATCAAACCGCCCTTCGTCTTCCTCGAGAATGTCGCCCATCATCTCCGCCTCGGCTTCCCCGAAGTCGCCAGCGGACTGGTCGTCATGGGCTTGTCTTATGACATCCCTGGGCTTCCTTGCGATAAGGGAGCCGCTGCCCGGCACACCAAATATGCCGGGCAGCGGCGGGGGACGGATCGAGAATGGGTCGGCCATCGTGGGCC
>JAUIDM010000204.1 GCA_030428915.1 Alphaproteobacteria bacterium
CTCGGCAATGCCGATATTGCCGAGGCCGCTGCCGCCTTCGGATCATACGGGCTGCGGGTCGATACGAAGGCCGGTTTGGGCGACGACAACTGAGCGGACTGCAACGTCTCTCAGTAGGGCATCGGATGCGCCTTGTGCTCTGCCGTGATATCGGCCAGCACCTCCTCAGACAGACGGAGGTCGGCCGCGTTTAGGGCGTGGCCAAGCTGCTCCGTGGTCGTGGCGCCGAAAATCGGCACGACCGGGAAAGGCCGTGTCAGCGTCCAGGCCAGCGCCATCTGCGCGGGGTCGATCCCGTGGCGATGGGCAATTCCGAGATATGCCGATACCGCCTCCCAGACACGGGGGGTGACGCGACCGCCAAGTTCGGGGTTTCTTTCGCGGCGCGATCCGGCCGGGATCACGTCGCCCGCATATTTGCCTGTCAGAAGCCCCGCCCCCATCGGCGAAAATGCCAGCAAAGTCACCTTTTCGTTGTGACCAAGCTCGGCCAGGTCGGTGTCGTAGAGCCGACAGAGCAAGGAGTATTCGTTCTGCACCGAAACCGGTCGCGGGCCCCTGCCCTCACCCGCCAGGCGGATCCATTGCGCCATTCCCCAGGCGCTTTCGTTGGACAATCCCCAATGACGGATCTTGCCCTCCCTGACCAGTGCGTCGAGGGTTTCCAGACAGTCGGCCATATTCGCGACCACTGCCGCGCTGTCCTGCCCCGACGGATCGTAGCGCCAGTTCTTGCGAAACATGTAACTGCCGCGATTGGGCCAATGGAACTGATAGAGATCGACATGATCGGTCCTGAGACGCCCAAGCGAGCCCTCCAGCGCTTTGCGGATCGACGCGCCGTCGATCACTTCGCCCGTGTCGCGGGCGACCGACCCTTCGCCTGCGATCTTGGTGGCGATGACCCAGCGGTCCCGGTTGCCCCCTTTCGCGACCCAGTTGCCGATGATCTCCTCGGTCCGGCCGACGGTTTCCCTGCGGACCGGATTGACCGGGTACATCTCGGCGGTATCCATGAAATTCACACCACGTTCCGACGCCATGTCGATCTGGGCATGGGCCTCTGCCTCGGGCGTCTGAGTGCCCCAGGTCATGGTGCCAAGGCAAAGGACGGAGACATCAAGATCGGTCGGGCCCAGCAGGACACGTTGCATAGGTCTCTCCTTCATTCATCCGGGTGGACCTTGACGCGGCGGGCCGTGGGCGTCAAGCAATGGAGGATTGAGAACATAAAGTGAACATTATATCCTTTCCTCATGACACCTCACGACCTCGCCCGGCTCATTTCGCGTCAGAACCGGCGGCCGCGCGCCGCCCTGCCCTTCCTGGGCGCGCTCTCGCTCGCGCGGGCGCGGGTGCATGAATTCTGCGGGCCTGCGCGGCGGACGCTGGCGCTCATGGCAGCACGCGGGACCGAAGGCCCGGTCCTCTGGCTGCGCCCCGGCTGGTTGCCCGAACGGCTCTTTCCCGAAGGGGTCGTGTCCTTCATCGAGCCCGGCCGGCTGATCTTCGTCACCCCGCGCCGGCCCGAGGATCTTCTATGGTGCTTCGAGGAAGGCCTGCGCGGCGGCGCGACCGCGCTTGTCGTGGCCGAACTGCCCGAACCGCCGCGCCTTACCCCGGTGCGGCGGCTGCAACTGGCCGCCGAAACCGGGGCGGCGGAAGGCAAGGTTACGCCGACCGGACTGATGCTGACACCCGGGACGGGCGGCGCGCCCGGGATCGAAAGCCGCTGGGCCATCGCACCCGACCATGGGATGGGCCGGACCCGCTGGCGGCTCGATCTTCTGCGCGCCCGAGCCGATCCGCCGCAAAGCTGGACTCTGGCCACGCGCGCGGACGGCTCGGGCTTTTCCCTTGCCCGGGCGAAATCCCCTAGCCCGGATCACGCGGAAATGAGCGCGGCGGGACAGCGGACGGTATAGATTGGAGCTGCCCAAGGCACGGAGCCTACATGCACTTCGCCCGCAACAGAACGGCTGTCCTCGTCCTCTTCGCGCTGCTGGCGGTCCTTCGGTTCTGCAGCGTCGTGATCGGCCATTCACCAGTCTCCGCCGCCCATGCGGCAGCGCTGACCTATGTACTCGACACCGAAGGCTCCGCCGTGGGCTTCGAGACCGATTTCGGCCAGACCCCGATCCGTGGGCGGATGCCGGTCGTATCGGCAGATCTCAGCCTCGATTTCGACCGTGCCGCCGCCAGCCATGTCAAAGTTATCCTGTCGGCCGATGCCGCACGGGCAAGCTTTCCCTTCGCCACCGAAGCCATGAAGGGGGCCAGCGTTCTCGATACGCGCCGTTACCCCCAGATCCGCTTCGAAAGCACCAAGGTCACCCCGACCGATACCGGCGCCACACTCACCGGGTTGATCACGATCCGGGGCGTGACGCGCGAGGTCACGCTCGACGCCCGGCTCTACCGGCCCGAGGGCAGTGCGCCCGGTCATCGGGAAAATCTGTCAATCCTTCTGACCGGAAAGGTCAGCCGCGCCGCTTTCGGTGCGACCGGATTCGCCGACATGGTCGGCGACGAGGTGCGGCTGAAGATCCTCGCCAGAATCCGCCGCGCAGGCTGACGGCTTGAGCCGATGGCGTGCCCGCGCAAACGCGGGCACAAGCCTTCTTGCACTTCGTGCGGTTTCGCTCCGCGAGGAGGTATTGAGGAACAGAAGAAGTCGAAAGGCGCGGCAGGTGGTGTTTTCCTCTGGGCTTTCCCGGATTCTCCCGACAAGGTGACGGCGAACTACCGGACCTGCCCGATGCGCCTTCTGATCTCCTTCGCCGCTCTCTTTCTTTCCGTCCTCCTTCTGCAACTCGGCACCGGCGGCGTGGCGCCACTCGATGCACTTTCGGGGGTCGAGCTCGGCTTTTCAACGGCCGAGGTCGGCACGCTGGGTTCCGCGCATTTCTTCGGCTTCTTCATCGGCTGCTGGTGGGCACCGCGGTTGATGGGCACGGTCGGCCATTCCCGCGCCTTCGCGGCCTTCACGGCGGCCGGCACGATCGGGCTCATCGCCCATATGATGATCGTCGACCCCATCGCATGGGCCATCCTGCGCATGGCCTCGGGTGCCTGTGTCGCCGGGTGTTACACGATCATCGAGGCCTGGCTGCAAGCCAAGGTCACGAACGAGACGCGGGGCCGCGCGATGGGGCTTTACCGGATCGTCGACGTCGGCGGCTCGCTGGCCGCCCAGCTGGTCATCGGAGTTCTCAGCCCGGCCACCTACTTCTCCTACAATCTGCTCGCGATCATCTGCTGCGCCGCGCTCCTGCCCGTCACGATCAGCCGGGCCGAACAGCCCGAAACACCGACCGCGCCGCGCCTGCGACCCGCCATGGCCTGGGCGCGCTCGCCGCTCGCGGCTGCGGGTGTCATCGTCTCGGGCGTTTCGACAGCTGCCTTCCGCATGGTCGGCCCCATCTACGGGATCGAGGTCGGGCTGACCGCCGACATGATCGCGCTTTTCCTAGCCGCCTTCGTGCTTGGCGGCGCGGTGGCGCAATTCCCGGTTGGCTGGCTCGCCGACAAGTTCGACCGCAGGACCGTCCTGATGTGGCTTTCGGTCACCGCGGCCCTGGCCTGCGGCACCACGGTCGCGCTCTCGGGCCTCGGCATCGTCGCGATATTCGTTACCGCCGGACTGTTCGGGGTGACGACCATGCCGATCTACTCGGTCTCCACCGCCCACGCCCACGACTTCGCCACGGACGAGGAACGGGTCGAATTGTCCGCCGCGCTCATGTTCCTCTACGCGCTCGGCGCCATCGCCTCGCCGCTTGTCGCCTCGACCCTCATCGCCTTGTTCGGGCCCGCCTCCATGTTCGCCTTCATCGCCACGATTCATCTCGGCCTTCTTGCCTTCGGTGCGCTCAGGATGCGCGCCCGCCCCGCGCCTTCCGACCGGACGCCCTATGTCTACACGCCCCGCACGTCGTTCCTGATCGGGCGGCTTCTGAAGCGCGGACGCGGGGACTGAACCCTCTGGCCCTTCCCTGCCAAAGCCGGTAAATCGGCCCGGCGACGGACAAAAAGGCGCGGACATGGCCCGGATTCTCATCACCTCGGCGATCCCCTATATCAACGGGATCAAGCATCTCGGCAATCTGGTGGGCTCGCAGCTCCCGGCCGATCTCTATGCCCGCTACATGCGGTGCCGGGGCCATGAGGTCATGTTCATCTGCGCCACGGATGAGCACGGCACGCCCGCCGAACTGGCCGCGGCGAAGGCAGGCAAGCCGGTCGCCGACTACTGCGCCGAGATGTGGGAAGTGCAAAGCGACCTCGCGAAGGGCTTCCGTCTCTCCTTCGACCATTTCGGCCGCTCGTCCTCGGCGCGCAACCATGCGCTGACCCAGCATTTCGCGAAGAAGCTCGCCGAGAACGGTTTCATCGAGGAAGTGACCGAAAGCCAGGTCTTCTCTGTCGCCGACAACCGCTTTCTGCCCGACCGCTATATCGAGGGCACCTGCCCGAATTGCGGGTACGACAAGGCGCGCGGCGATCAGTGCGAGAATTGCACAAAGCAGCTTGACCCGACCGACCTGATCGAGCCGCGCTCGGCCATATCGGGCTCCACCGAGCTGGAGGTGCGCGAGACCAAGCACCTCTACCTGAAACAGAAGTCGCTGAAGGGCGAGATCGAGGCCTGGATCGACAGCCAGCAGGACTGGCCGGTCCTGACCACCTCCATTGCCAAGAAGTGGCTGCATGACGGCGACGGTCTGCAGGACCGGGGCATCACCCGCGACCTTTCATGGGGTGTGCCGGTACAGTTCGACGGCGCGCCGTGGCAGGGCATGGAGGGCAAGGTCTTCTATGTCTGGTTCGACGCCCCCATCGAATACATCGCAGGCACCGCCGAATGGGCCGATGCGAACGGCAAGTCCGAGGCCGATTGGGAACGCTGGTGGCGGACAGACAAGGGCGCGGAGGATGTGCGCTATGTCCAGTTCATGGGCAAGGACAACGTGCCTTTCCACACGCTCAGCTTCCCCGCGACGATCATGGGCTCGCGCGAGCCGTGGAAGAAGGTCGATTACATCAAGTCGTTCAACTACCTGAACTATGACGGCGGTCAGTTCTCCACCTCTCAGGGGCGCGGCGTCTTCATGGATCAGGCCTTGTCGATCCTGCCCGCCGATTACTGGCGCTGGTGGCTTCTGTCCCACGCGCCCGAGAATGCCGACAGCGAATTCACCTGGGAAAACTTCCAGGTCTCGGTCAACAAGGACCTTGCCGATGTGCTCGGCAACTTCGTCAGCCGCATCACCAAGTTCTGCCGCTCGAAATACGGCGAGGCGCTGCCCGAGGGCGGCCAGACCGGCGAGCGCGCGCAGGCGCTGATCGAAGAGCTGGAGACCCGCACCCGCGCTTATGAGGCGCATATGGAGGCGATGGAGATCCGTAAGGCGGCAACCGAGCTGCGCGCAATCTGGGTCGCGGGCAACGAATACCTGCAAGCGGCCGCCCCCTGGTCGGTCTTCAAGGAGGACCCCGACCGCGCAGCGGCGATGGTGCGGCTGGGCCTGAACCTCGTCCGGCTCTACGCGATCCTCTCGGAACCCTTCATCCCCGACGCCTCGGCGGCGATGCTGCGGGCGATGAACTGCGACGACAAGAACTGGCCCGGCCCGATTGCCGAGGCGCTGACAGCGCTGAAGCCGGGCCATGCCTTCGAGACGCCCGACGTCCTCTTCGCCAAGATCGCCGATGAGGACCGCGAGGACTGGCAGAAGCGGTTCAGTGGCATCCGGAACTAGGACCGCCCCCGATTGTCACCCGCGTGCATGCAGGGGCCTTGTACTCGCGGATGCCTGCTTTTGCGGGCATGACGGTTTTGCGGACATAACACTCTGCCAGCCACAACGCGCCATCCCGGCAGGCCGTCATGTCCCGATTTCCTTCACCCGGCCTTGCGGCGCATCTGGCCGGGGCTTATATTCATGCCGTTCGGGTTCGCCCGGACTATGGACATAAACGCGCTCGTAATAAGCGGATCGGACCCGGGGGCGGTACCCGGCGGCTCCACCAACACCCCGTATTGGCGGGACATGGGGCCGAAACAGGATCGACGAACGTCTAAAGGGGTTTGCTTTGTCCCGGTGAGGTACCACCGTTATCGGTCCGCAAAGTACAGTTGCCAATACCAACCGTGCTCCGATGGCTCTGGCTGCGTAAGCAGTTCGATCTATCGAAACTTAAGCCCTTGCGCCTAGCAGCGTAAGGCGGGGTTCGCAGGCACCTGGCAACAGAAGCCTGCACTCACGCAAAAGGCCCGCGTCTCGCGGGCCTTTCGTGTTTTTCGGCATGGCTCACGGATGGAGGCAGAAGGACTGGTGATAGGGCGTCCAGTTGCCGCTGTCGGAGGCGCTGAACAGGTTGCCCTTCCAGTTCATCGAGCCGACCCGCGTGCGGTCGTAGACCACCATCGAGATCGTGTAGCCGCATTCGATCAGGACCGGCAGGCTGAATGTCTCGAGAAGCACATCCGTCGCGGGCGCGGTCGGATTGGTGCCGGTCGGCGTCAACTCCGGCGGGCGCGAATCGTAGTCGCGGCCCATCGTGACCGGGATCGCACCGCCAAGATTGCCATTCGTGGTCCAGGCCATGGTGTAGGTGCGGAAATGGTCGTCATGGAAGTTGCCGCGAATGTCGAGGTCGACCGGGCCGCCGCCGCCATCGATCTGGCACTGATCGGCGATCGGCGTCGTGTCGCCGGCGCGATAAAGCGTCATTTCCAGGCTGTCGGGCTTCTTGTTGTCGACGCGCACGCGCACCCAGGGACTGTAGACCTCCGGCCCGCCACCGAGTGGTCGCATGGCGACCCGCAGCGCCGCATCGGCAACGTCACCCGGCACATCCGCCGTCGACCGCCAGACGGCGAGCGATTCGTCGTTCGGGCAGTCGATGACCTTCTGATACTGCGTCAGACTGAACCAGCCGTTCGGGTCGGAATTGTAGGGTGTGGCAAGCCCGGCACAGGGTGCCTCAAGCCCCATCCAGTCGAGACTTGCCGGATGAACGATGGCCTGTTCCGGCGCGCCGTTCAGCGAGACGCGGACCTGAAACTCATGCGTCAGGTATTCCGGGCAGGTCCGGCCCGGCACCTCGCCCTGCACCCGGATCGCGCCGCCGAATGCATAGTCCTCGGTCCCGTTGCCGTTCTGATCAAAAAGCCCCGTGACAGGGTCGATGCGGCTGGCCACATCGACATGGCTGATCGCCGTGATCCTGAGAAGGCAGCGATCCACGACCGGCCCGATGGGCGCGGCCAGCGCATCCAGACCCATATCGCGGTCCAACGGCTCAAACGAGGCGATCAGGTCGTGATTGCGCAGGAATATCCCCGGCCCGACGGTCAGCGCATCGCCGTCAGACACCGTCTTTCCGCGCGCCTGAACTTCGATCGACAGCAATTCGATCGGTACGTTCTCAATCGGGTCTTGCGCTGGCGTATAGGCATCAAGCCCGTAATCCACGCCCCGAAGCGGCAGCCCGGCGGGTAAGGCCGGAAGCAGATCGGCATTCGCGCGCACGATGGTTCCGGTCTTGGCCGACAACAGATCACCGTCGAGGAATTGCGGCTTCTGCACATCGGGCGGCGTACCTTCGGTGGAAAAGAGGATATCGGTGTTCGTCTCCTCCAGGATGTCGATCAGCAGAGCGGGGTTCTGCCGCAGATCGTCGGGCGGCAAGCCGCGCAGGATTTCGACCAGCTTTCGTTTTTCACCCGGCGCGCCTTCGATCGACACCGCATCGAGCCCGAGATTGAGCTGACGCGGCAATCCGAACTTGACCAGAAGCGCCTCGTTCGGGATCACCCACCCTGGGGTGAACAGAAGGTCACCCGCAGTGAACTGCCCTGCCCCGTTGACCGAGTCGATCTCGGTCGAGAAGGCGGCAATCACCACATCATCGTCGACGGCGATCTGATCGAGCGCATCGAGCCCGAGATCATATTCGTTGGTGTCGAAATTCCGCAGAAGCTCAGCATTGCGGGCGCAAAGCTGTGCACCGGCGCCGTTGACAAAG
>JAUIDM010000001.1 GCA_030428915.1 Alphaproteobacteria bacterium
ATTCTGGACACCCATTTCTGTACAGTGCGTGTCGGGAGTGGGCAAAACTTGGGGGTCTTGCGATTTCTTCGTCCCGGTCTGAGGGCTGCGTAGACGATATCGGCAACACCCGCATGGGAAAGCACCGCCGAATGAGATGGTCGCCCAAGGGAGCACACCGCGTGGCCGTTGTCCGCGCCGCCGTTCTCGACGGTCGGCTAACCGGCGCGTACCAAAGAGCAACCGCAAGACCCCCAAGTTTTGCCCACTCCCTGTCAAGACCGCCCCGTCTCGCCGGACCTTCGCGGGCGCGGTCCTAGTACCGCACCACCTCATGCCCCACGTTCCCGAGATGATCCCGCCATTCGACCCCGACGGCACGGTAAAGCGCCGCGGCAGGTCGACAGGTGAGATTAACTCCCATCCAGGCGGGTGCAGCGTGCGCCGAAGATCTGGACCAGCGGTAATCGCCCTGTGTCCCATAGATCCCGTGCCGCGCATTGTCGTATTCGATGCAGCCGTTCCGGTCTGTGTAGCGGTGCCGGTACTCGACATGCCAAACCCGGATCGAGCGGACAAAATCGAACTCCGGCCCTCCGATATCGATATCAGCTGTCCCCGAGGCGATCGCCTGCGCCAGCCGAAGCATGACATCGCCGGGAACTGGAGCGCTCTCCGGCTGGCGCAGGACGGCGGGCTCGGTCTTGGAACCGCGCCCGGTCGTCAGCCGGCGATCCGACAGGGAGGAATCTGGCAACGCCGACTGTTCCCCGAGAGTGCCACGGCTTTCCGCAACGTCAAAGAGCCGATGAGCAAATTCTGTTCCACCCATGTCCCGCAAGCTCGCGTGCATCGGGCAATTCCAGATTTGCAGGGGTGGTTCGACCGGCCAGGGCGTGATGCGCCGGATGAAGACTGCACGGGCGTGGGCGCATTCGGCCGAGGCGGGCCAGCCGCCTGCGAGACAGAGGAGGATCGCGCAATCGACCGGATAGGCTGCGGCAGGCAGGGCAGGGGCCACGGCAAGGCCAAGTCCCAGGATAACAGAGGAGAGCAGAGATTTCACGGAAGGTCCTTTTCGGGTGGAGGGATGTCGAGGAAAGCGGAATAGGAAGAGGTCGCGGTGCGGGCTTCTTCAAGCGCCCGGGCGCGCTCGGTGTCGAGGCAGGCGATGTAATGGCTGACTTCCCGGAAATACCCCTCGAACTCGGCGGCGATTTCCGCGCGGTATTCGGCGAGAAGGGAAGCGGGCAGGGTGGTCATCGGCAGATCGGGCGGCAGGCAGAGCTCGGCCTCGGCTTGCCCCGAAACAGCGGAGACGCTCCAGAGGAGGGCAAAAAGCGCCGCGGCGCGGAGGATCCGCGTACCGCACCCCCGCCGCTCGACACGCTGGCTCTTACCTCTGATCCTCACGCCAAAGCCTTTGTTTTCAGGGTTCCTGCAGGCACCGGTGCGACCCTCTCTTTTCCCGGGCTTCTTCCCAACGGCAGATAGTCTCAACCAGTCCTGCCGAGCGCCATACGCACGCGCGTCATCCCTCGCATTACCCTCTTTTATCGTGTTTGTCATTTTTATGTTGAATGCGCCAGAGTTTCTGTTAGGCATCGTCACGCGGAACGTTCTCCGCTAGAACCACCCCGGTAGATCGACCCGAGGGGACAACATGGATACCAGACGGCGCGCATTGCCTGTCCTGCTGGAGCGGGACTTCCGGAAGATGGCCGCCACCGAAGGAGCGACGGTTGAGATCGAGTGTATCAGTGCGCCGAACCCCGACGGGCGGTTCTCGGGGGAGTGGCTCTTCTACGTGGTCGACGGGCAGGGCGAGCGGTTTCTCCTCGTCACGGCGCTTGCGCGGGAACGCATCGTCACCTCGCCGATCGGCATGTTCGGGCTCGCCTTCGGCAAGCTCGCGCTCGATCATCTCGACGTGCCTTCTGTCGCTGGCGATGTCTGTCGCGGCATGCGGAGCCGCCCGGGCGGAGGTGATCCGCTGGACTGAGGCGGGGCAGGGGGCCGAGGTCCAACTCGCCTCCCTCAAGACCTCCGTACTGCGTTATGACGCGCGGGGGCGGCTCGTCGTTCCACCGCAATCTGTCCCGGAGGAAGAGTCCCGGGAAGAGGCGGGGGCGGGGTCGACCACTGCGCGGATCTCGCGCGGTATCGCGGCACCGGCGGCGGTGCTGCCGTCGATCCGGCTCATCGCGGCGCGCTACCAGGATCACCCGGCGCTCCGGCGGCTCGATCTCTCGCCGCGGCAGTGGTCCGCGTTCTTCCAGGCGATGATCGCGGTCGAGAGCAATTACGCGCAAGGCGCTGTCAGCCGGGCCGGCGCGCGCGGCCTCGCGCAGCTCATGCCCGATACCGCGGCCTATCTCCGGGTCGACGCCAGCGACCCGATGGAAAACCTCGACGGCGGCGCGCGCTATCTCCTCGAGCAGATGGCGGCCTTCGAAAGCCTCGACCTCGCGCTCGCGGCCTATAATGCCGGACCCGAGGCGGTCCGCCAGTATGGCGGCGTGCCGCCCTATGCCGAGACGCGCAACCATATCACGCGGGTGATGGCCGCCTACGACCACATCCTCGGAGACCTCTGACCGGAAGGACCCCCCGACATGCGACCCCCGATCCTGGCTCTTCTGGGCCTGAGCCTTTGCGCCCTGATGCTGGCCGAGCCGGCGACGGCCCAGGTGGTCTTCACCAAGGCCGAAAACGTGGCGACGGGACTTCTCGCCTCCTTCCGCGGCACGCTCGCGACGGCCTTCTTCGGCATCGCCTTCGTCGTCACCGGCTTCTTCGCGGCCTTCAACCGGATCTCCTGGGCCTGGGTGGCGCTTGTCGTCGTCGGCGCCTTCCTCGTCTTCGCCGGCCCCGCGATCGTCGCGAACCTGCGCTCCTCCTTCAGCTGACGGGGGCGGGGGCATGGAAAAGAGCGCGGTCATCCTCGGACTTTCGCGCCAGGCGCGGTTCCTCGGCCTGCCGATGCCCTATGCCATGGCCGTGGGCGCCATGACCGTCATGCCCTTCATCCTTTTCAAGCCCATTTGGTGGCTCCTGACGGCACCCCTCTGGTACGGGCTGGCGCGTATCGCCACCCGGGTAAACCCCAACGGCCATCACGTTTTCGCGGTGATGATGCGGGTGACGCCGGGCGCAGTGCTTCGGCGGGAGCGGCGTCATGTTTCTTGAGCGGCAGGTGGGACGGGCGCGGGCACTCATTCCCGCCGACCCGAAGATCTACGCGCATCTTCCTTACGTCATCGAGCTCAACGACGAGATCGTGCGCACGCGCGAGAACGGCCTCATGCTCTCGCTCGAGGTGACCGGCATCGACGGCGTCACCTCGGGCAGCTCGGCGATCACCGCGCTCCGGGCAGGCTTCGCGCATCTTCTCGACACGCTCGACAGCCGCTTCACCTTCTACCTGCACCGGATGATGCGCCCCGCCGAGACCGGACTCAAACCACTCCACGGGGCGGGCTTTGCCGCAGAGATCGACCGCGCCTGGGGCAGGGGGCTCGCGCGGAAGGGACTGCAGGAAAGCGTCCTCATCCTCACCGTCGTCCACCGTCCGGACGCGGGCCTGCCGGTGCCCTTCTTCGCCAAGGCGGCGGCGCGGGTCTGGGGCGAGGACACCGCAAGGCGGTGCGAGGAACTCCACGAAGTTGCCGCGATCCTCGAAACCGGCCTCGGCGTGACGACAAGGCGTCTCAGGATCAGCGACGGCAGCCTTCTCGGCTTCTACGCGAGCCTCCTGACCGGCGAGTTGCGCGCGCTCCCGAGAAGCCCGTTCTGCCTTCTCGCCGAAGATGCCGCCGCGGCGACGATCCGCTTTGGCCGGGGACACATCACCCTGGAGGAGGGGAGGGAGAGCCCTCGCACCGGCGCCGTTCTCTATGTGAAGTCCTATGCCACGGCGACCTGGCCCGGCATGCTCGACGCGCTCGCCTCCAGCCCCGACACGATCGTCACCCACAGCTACACGCCGATCCCGCGCGACAGCATCGCCGAGCGCGTGAAGCGCCGCGTCGCGCAGATGCGCGCGGCCGAGGATATCGCCGCGAGTGTCGAGGCGCAGCTCTTCGAGGCCGCCGACAAGGCCGAGAGCGGCGCGCTCGGCTTCGGAACCCACCAGATGACGATCACCGTCTTCGCCGAGAATGCAGATGCCCTCGATGCCGAGGTCGCGCGCCTTCGCGGCCTCGCGCATCAAAACGGCATGCGGCTCGAGCGCGAGGTGACCGCCCTCGAGGCCACGTTCTTCGCCATGCATCCGGGCAACATGGACTACCGCGCCCGCGACATGACGGTCTCGTCCCTGAACTTCGCCGACATGGCGGCGCTCCATGCCGCCGATACCGGGACGAAAAGGGCGAAACTTCCCTGGGCGACGCCGATCACGGTCTTCCCGACACTGCAGGGCACGCTCCACCGCTTCAGCTTCCACGAACCCGGCGATGCGGCGGCCGAACCCACCAACGGCCATACGCTCATCCTCGGCAAGTCCGGCGGCGGCAAGACGACGACGGTGGCCTTCCTTGCCGCACAGGCGCAGCGCGCCGGCGGCCGCACCATCCTCTTCGACAAGGAAGAGGGCTTGAAGATGGCGGTCCATGCCTTGGGCGGGCGCTATGCGGGGATCCGCGCCGGGCGGCCGACCGGCCTCAACCCGCTCGGCTCGGAGACGGGCGCGCGCGGCGCGGCCTGGCTTCTTGACTGGCTCTCGGCGCTCCTCGAACATCGCGCCGCGCCGCTCACGCCCCTGCAATCCGAGGCGCTCAAATCCGCCATCACCCAGAACGGCGCGGCACGGGAGGGTTTGCGGAACTTCCGCGCCTTCCAGGAGCTTTTCGGCGATGTCGGCGACGGCATGGATCTGGCGCGGCGGATCGGCGAATGGGGCCCCGAGGGACGCTATTCCTGGGTCTTTGGGGCGGCCGATGAACCGGTCGTCGATCTCGGTGCCCAGGACGTGACCGCGGTCGATCTGACCGAGATCCTCGATCTCGGCACCGAGCGCACCGCGATCCTCGGCTATCTCTTCCGCCGCATCGAGACGCTGATCGAGGAGAAGCGCCCGACGCTCATCGTCATCGACGAGGCCTGGAAAGTGCTTGATGACGACTATTTCGCGAAGAAGCTCGCCGAATGGCTGGTGACGGCGCGGAAGAAGAACGTCGTCGTGGTTATGCTCACGCAGTTCCCGAGCCAGATCCGCGGCTCGAAAGCTCGCTCGATTCTCGAGGCGCTGCCGAATCAGCTCATCTTCCCGAATGGCGAAGCGGAAAGCGCGGACTACGACGGCTTCCGGCTCACGGACGGCGAGCTGGACTTCGTCCTCAATCCGATCCCGGGCCAGCGGATGATGCTCGCGCGCAGCCCGCGCGGGTCGACGATCCTCGATGTCGATCTCAGATCCCTCGGACCCATGCTCACCGCGCTCGGCGGCGGCCAGGCCGGGATCAATGCCTTCGGCGCCGATTACGAGACGCGGCCAGGGTTCTGGAAAACCCGGAAAGAACAATAGTCCAATGACATCAATATATTACATAATCTTCATTACCGGACTCAGCTGTTTCGCGCGGGCGCCTCCTCGGACACGACGCCCAACTGCGCTCAGTTTTACCGTTGCAGAAACCTCAGGAAACCCACGCCGGACAAAATGCTGTACGGTAACCTTGAAAGAGAGGCGTGACCGCAGTTCAGGCGCATTACGCTCGGGTTCGCTCCAGCGTCCCTGAGCTTTCCGATGTACCTTTCGGTCAGCTCCGGCAAGACAACCTTGTCTCTCATTCCCAGCACGAAGTGAATGTCGAGATCGGGCCGGGCCAGCTTCGCGGCACAGGTCTCCACGTTGATCGGCTCCCACGCGCGGCGGAGCTCGTTCAACCCTATGCCGCCGGCCTCAATGCCCTTACGTATGGTCTGCGAGGTCCGACCGGTCCAGACCACGTCGGCCGCGCTTCCGGCCGTGACGAAAAATGCCGCCTTGCGCACAACAGGCTCATGAGCCGTAAGGAACCCGGCAACCCACCCTCCGAGGCTGATGCCGAGCACTGAGATCTTCTCGTAACCCTCGTCTTCGAGCCAGCGGATGATCCTGCGCCCATCCCAGACCCCTTGGCGGATGGACCGGATCGTACGCCCGAGATTCGGGCTGACAAACATGTCGGCGTGTGGGTGCCACGACGGGCTGCGCTCGAAATGATAGGGCAGCGCGACTTCAACAATGGTGATACCGCGTTTCACCAGGTGCTTCGCGAACTTGGTGTAGCGCTGCTCCGCGCCCCAATGATGGAACGCGACCAGAACATGATCGCGCGAGCCGCTGCGTGTAATTCTTGCCCATGCCGTATTGTTCTCTTCCGTTTCGGTCGGAATCCCCGATGGAATCCTGATCCAGCCGTCCTTCTCCTGAAGGCCGACATGTGACGCACCCGGTTCGGTAAAAAAGTCCGGATCGTTGACCGATTGCTGCGCCAGGGCACAGAATTCCTCGATGTCCGTGACCTTGTCGGCGCTCGGGAAGGCAAGTTGTGTACCAAGCTCGAAGGGGAACAGGCGTCTCTTGCTGACGGCGAGCCGGGCGTCGTTCTCGTCGCACCGATCAAGCCATGCAAACCATGGATTGTACATTCTAGGACCTCCGGGGAGATTGAAATTGCGCGAACAGCGGGTCGAAGAGGCTGTAGACGGCGAGCGTCGCGGATATCACAAGCACGAGAGAGAAGCCGGTGAGACCGCCGATCAGGAAGAAACTGGTAACGAGCAGCCCCACGACCCCTGTCATCTTCGACCACGGAACATGCGGCTGCAGGCCACCATCCTGGTTCCCCCTTGCGACACGCAGAATCCGCTGCAAGCAGAGAAGGAATATGGCCACGGTCGTGAAGAGCAGAAGGAAGCTCGAAAAATTCGCCAGGGCCTGCTGTCCGAGCGATCCGCTGCGATCCGCATGAAGACCCAAAACCGACCTGGCATCGCTGAGGAGCCAGTCGACGATGTTCGCTCCGTCCGACTGCAAGTATGAGGCCTGGAGCTTGATACAGAGGATCATCAGAAGCCCGAGAACGGTACCCCGGAATATGCGAATGAAGACGGCGGCCGCGACCGCAGGCGCATCCGAGCAGGCATCGGGGTGCCGGCTGCGAGCCGAAGCACCGGATATCCTGTAAAGATCGTCCACGACTGTATAGATCAGGACAAGGCCTACCAGGTAGAGGAAGACGCAGGCAGCCGTGTAAAGGAACGCGAGCAACGTCAGAACAATCGCCTCGCGCTCGGATATGACATCGGGTCGCACCACCGCGATCAACGTCCAGTCCATCATCAGACTGCCCGCATCGCCCTTTAGAAGCGCCCGCAAATACACCCCTGACCATTGAACCAGAAAGACCAGAGCGGCGCAGATGAACAGAACCGTCCAGTAGGATTGGGAGAAGCTGTCAACTTGTTGCGTCCAGCCTTTGCGTTCGCTCGGGGGCAGAAGCCGCAACCGCCCGGTTCCCTTCCAGAAGGTCAACAGCTCAATCACCTGCATCAGGTAAAGCGGCAGCAGCACCATGTTCAGGATCGTCCAGTTCGGCGCCCAGAGAAATCCAACCTGCTTTTCCAAGCCTACCCTTGGCATGTAGGTCACGCTGTGCACACCCATCACATAGGCGATGAACCCAAGCGTGACGGAACCCGCCAGCACGAAGACCGGCAGGTTCAGCGAGGATTCGTGGCTGAACAGCCCCTCCGTTCGCACCGCCAGCCCGCTTCGACCCGCAGAAACCGTATCATCGTCGTCTTCGACCACGCCCGTGGATGGCGTCTGCGGAACATCTTCATCGGCCCCGCGCCGCGCACGCCTTTCCGCCAACAACCGTGACTTCGCGGCGCTCAAATGGGCCTGCCATGCGCTCGTTGCATCGGGGTCGCCGCAGCCGAAGATCCTCGCCAGCCATCGAATGCTCTCCGGGCGGATGCCCTTGTCGTTGTCCTGAAACCAGAATTGCACGGTTCGCAGATCGACGCCGCTGCCATCGGCATCAATCAGGGAGATGGCCTCGGCCAGAAGTTCCGGCGTCCATGGCCCCTCAGGGACCCCATCCCCGTCCACCGGACGACCGGCGCCGGTTGCGGCCAAATGACTGAACAGCACCTTGAAATTGCTGCCGTCATTCGGCGGTGCGACATAGTACTTTCCGTTCTTGATCAAGGCAGGACAAACCACCACTCATTCTGTTACGCTTTCCTTCACAATCCATCCTGCCTCTTCATCCCCAGATAGCAACACCTGATTGGAAACAATCTAAAGGTTATTCGCTTTGGGCAACGCCGCGCCGCAACGATCCCTCGAGATCCGGGCGGCATAGCGCCGATCAAGGCCAAATTCGCGTAGGCGACCGATTGATCGAGGTATGAGGTTTGCGGGCGGGGAACAGAGCGGGTCAGGTCGGAACCTCGCGACGTTGTGGCCAGGCCATGTGTCTGCGGTCTTGTCTTAGATTGACATTTGTCGCCCA
The DNA here is from genome assembly GCA_030428915.1 of Alphaproteobacteria bacterium. GTDB lineage: Bacteria > Pseudomonadota > Alphaproteobacteria > Rhodobacterales > Rhodobacteraceae > Albidovulum. The sequence goes on from JAUIDM010000001.1 coordinate 8,490, forward strand.
CTTACTATATTCATGCCAATTGTCCAGGACACTTCGCTTATGCCGCATCTCGACCGCATAGAATCCACGCACGCAGCGCCGCCGCCTCAATTCTCCATGCAAGAGGTGCAGGCGATGCAGCGCGCCTTTGTCAAACTGGCAGAGCTCTGGGGTCTGACCGACGACCAGGCGGCGGTTCTGATGGGAGATATTTCGGTCCGGACGTTTCAGCGCTGGAAGGCGGGCGAGCTTGGCCGTGCCGGCGTCGATACGGCGGCCCGGCTTTCGAACCTGATGGGCATTCACAAGGCGCTACGACTGCTCTTCAAGGACCCCCGGCGCGGATACGGCTGGATCAAACGCGCCAACGAGACCTTCGGCGGCACCACCGCGCTCGATGTCATGCTGGGCGGTCAGATCACCGATATCATGCGAGTCAGGCGCTATCTCGATGCGATGCGGGGACCATGGTGACGGCGCCGCGGAGCCGGGTCGTCTGGGACAAATACCACCGCCTCATCAACTCGGCCTATCCCCCGATCGACCTCTTCGAGGATATCGCCGACCCGGCGGACTGGCTCCTGCTCGGCTCGGCGGTAAGCAAGACAAATCCCCGGCTCGCCGCGACCATCGGCAATCTTGACCTTGTTCCCGAAGACCGGCGGGTCGGCGGGCCCGGTGCGTCCTATGTCATGGCGCCGTTCGTTCACGTGACACCCGACCACACCGGACGGTTTCACGATGGACGTTTTGGCGCGTTCTACGCCGCCGACCGGTTTGAGACCGCCCTTTTCGAGACGGTGCATCACACGCAGATCTTCTGTCGCGCAACACGCGAAGAGCCGGGCTGGATCGCCGACAAGCGCGAGCTGGTCGGCAGGATCGACGCCGTCCTCACCGATCTTCGCGCGGGTTTCGAAAAGCTCCTCCTGCCCGACGACTATGGCGCGTCGCAGGCTTTCGCGCGGGCCGAGCGGGCCAGTGGATCTGACGGGATCCTCTATCCTTCCGTCCGTGACCCGGACGGAACCTGTTTTGCGGCCTTCTATCCGGACGTGATGGGTCCCCCGGTTCAAGGCCGTCATATCGGCTATCACTGGAATGGCAGCCGGATCGACATGTTCAGGGACTATTCGGACGGCGCGGTATACGCGATCACGCCATAGCGCCGATCGCGCGCCAGCTAAGCCTAATGTGCCCCGCAGCATGTGACAGGGTAAAGCGGGTCGGGGTCCTGCACTCTGTGCTGTTCAAAACGGCGACGAAGCAACCACCACGTCTTGACCACGGACACCGCCTCACCTGAGCCCCTAATATCGCACCACCTCATGCCCTGGATTCCCAAGGTAATCGCGCCATTCGACCCCAACGGCACGGTAGAGCGCGGCGGCAGGCCGACAGGTGAGATCGACTCCCATCCAGGCGGGCGCGGTATGCGCCGACGACCGGGCCCAGCGGTAATCGCCCTGGATTCCGTAGGATCCCAGCCGCGCATTGTCGTATTCGATGCAGCCGTGCCGATCAGTGTAGCGGTGCCGGTATTCGACCTGCCAGACTTGGATCGAGCGGACAAAATCAAACTCCGGCCCACTAATATCGATGTCGGCTGCCCCGGAGGCGATCGCCTGCGCCAGCCGGAGCATGGTCCTGTCGGGGTTTCGCGTGCTCTCCGACTGGAGCAGGACGGCGGGCTCGATCTCTACTCCTCGCCCGCTTGTCAGCCGACGGTCCGACAGGGAGGAATCTGACAGCGCCGACTGCTCCCCGAGAGTGCCACGAGTTTCCAAGGCGTCATAGAGTCGGATTTCAAAATCGTTACTCCCTGTGTCCCTCAGGCTCGCATGCATCGGACAGTTCCAGATTTGCAGCGGCGGCTCGACGGGCCAGGGCGTGATGCGGCGGATGAAGACCGCGCGCGCACGCGCGCAAGGCACCGAGGCGGGCCATCCTCCGGAGAGACAGAGAAGGATCGCGCAATCGATCGGATAGGTTTGCGCCCGCGCGCGATCCGCCGTCCCGATGAAGGACATGGATGCAAGGATAATAAGAGACGTGAAACGGATGACAGCTTTGGGCATGACAGGAAATCCAAACGGCTTCGGGTTTTGTCGTATGATCGTACATTAATATATTATTGTCACTATAAATATAACAATGAAATCGGCGATCGACCCGGCACGCGCCTAGTCCAGGTTCTTGCCGACGGCGTGCGAAAGCACTGCGAGGAGATCGATCAAAGCGCCGGGGGTCGACGATCTCGCCTCAGCGAGGACCTCTGGGCGCAGCGGCGGATGGATGAACGCCGCTGCGTCACATGCGTCGAGCCAGAGAACGGCCAGTTCGGCAGTATCCCACAAATAAACCCAGCCGACGGTGCGCGTCCGGTCCGACCCGATCAGCCTGGCAATAGCCAACGCTTCTCCCCTGCCCTTCGCCACCATCTTCGTTCCCCTCTTCGCCGACCCGGACGTCGCAACGGCGCTCTCAGGCGGTCGGGTACGCTCAAGCGGCGTGGAGGTACCCTCTGTTTGCTTGAAGCAGGAAGCCTCCAACATGCTGTCGACCCCGATCTCGGATTCCGCATCGCGCAGGTCGCGGAAAGACAGCCGACGACTGCGGGATGCTGGCCTTGACGTTCCTTGTCGTGACCGTGACGCCGCAAGAAATCACGAAATGGTGCGAAACAGAACGAGACAGAACGAAACGAAATCCTTTATACTATTGAATATTAATCAAAAATATTTCGACCCGTTGCCGCGGGATGACGATGTTTACAGCAAAATGTTTAAGAAGCCGGTCGCAGCGGGAGCAGATCGGGCGTTTGAAAATGGCCCGTTTCCCGAAAGACCGGGGGCATCTCCACGCGTGTCGACCACGACGATCGACGCCGGCCGATACGGCGTCGAACCACACGTGCGCCAGTTCCGGTTTGACGAGTTCGACCAGGGGATATGGCGCGCGCAGAACGGCAAAGCGGCGAATCCGTAAACGGGTCCGCAAGTTTTCCATGATTGACCATGACAGCAGACTGGGTGACGGGGAGCCCCTGCCCTATCGTTCGGACCATTCCAGGAATCGCCTATAGTCTTCACTGACCTCGCGCGCCTCGACTAACGCCCGGGCCCGTTCCTCGTCAAGGCAGCGGAAGTAGCGCTGGATATCCCGAATATAGAGCTCAAAGTCGCTTCGGATGATATCGGCATAGTCCCGCGCTGCCTGCGGGTCACTCGGAACGAAGGGCCGCACCGGGGCGTTACAGGTCGCGGCGGCAACGCCGCGCGTCATCAACAATGCCACGAGCATCGACGGCACCCCCCTGCCCCGCCACATTCGGAGGTTCCGAAACCCGCCAATTCCCTTGATCAAACCCATGGGTCCGGCCTATCCATTGCGTGAGCGAGAATCCGCTTGTCGCGCAGAAAATATATCTTGTGCGTCAATACTATATCATCGTATGCCTAGGCTTCAACACCGGAAGCTTGGGTCATTCGCCTTATTGGAGAACGTGATCCGGGTGATGGACCTAGATAAAGAAGCCCCGAATGTGGTCACCGAACCCAGATTCCGCGATCTGGCCATCAGCGGATATCGCGTCGAAGTTGTGTGCAAGGAGGATGCCTTCAAGAAAGGCCCCAACTGGCACGGGGTATGGATTCTGCGCGCCGTCAGTGATGAAGGGGTCGAAAAACTTCTCGTCACCGCCAGAACTCGCACCTCGCGCAACGACATCAAGATCCGGGAGATCAAGACCGTCACCGGCATCATCTCCTTCCTCCAGGGGATCGGCTTTACCCACACAGACATTCCGCTCGAAAAAGGCAAACGGACAGTCCAGAAGCTTTCCAGCGAAGAAATCGCTGCAAGCCGGGCTTAGCGCCCTCCTATTCTCCCTCCTGGCCGCGAGCGCATCAGCCGAGATGGTGCTGGTGATGGCCGAAGATGGCGCGCTCTCGCCGTCGCAATCCCAGAAGGCTTTCTCACGCATCTACAAGGACGGGATCGGCCAAGAGCCGGCGGCGCTCCGCAGTCTCGGTGAGGCGGCCGGGCCTGCTGCCGCGATGCGGATAGCCCCGGGGCCATCTCAGAAACCGGCGCCTCGCGCGGATATTCGCACAGGCATTGAAGAAACAGCCCTGCGCTACGCGGGCCATCCCGGCCTGCGCTCGGCCGGCATCACGGTCACCGACTGGCTGAACCTCTATCGCGCCAATATCGAGGTTGAGAGCGCCTACAATCCCGCGGCGATCTCACAAAAGGGAGCCATTGGGCTTGGTCAGCTGATGCCCGGGACCGCTCGGACCCTGCGTGTCGATCCCCATGACTGGAAAGAGAACCTCGACGGCTCGGCGCGTTATCTCGCAGGATTGCTGGCGGAGTTCGGAGATGTCCGCTTCGCGCTTGCCGCCTACAACGCCGGACCGGGCGCGGTGCGCGAACACGGTGGCATCCCACCCTATCGAGAAACCCGCAACCACGTCCAGCGGGTGCTGGCCGTTGTCAACCGGCTGGAAGGAGTACCCCAATGAAGCCAAACATCCATGCCCTCCTTGTGACCATATCGGTCACTCTGCTCTTCGCCGAACCGGCACTTGCCCAGAGCATCGACCTCTCCCCGATCCAGACCCTTCTGCAGGGGATCGTCGACGCGCTGACCGGCCCCCTGGGCGTCGTCATCGCCACCTTGGCCGTGCTCGGCATCTTTCTCAGCTGGTTCTTCAACATCATCGACCTGCGCCAGGCGCTCTGGGTGCTCGTCGGCATCGCAGGCGTCGCCGCGGCGCCGACAATCGTTGCCGCGGTCTTTGGCTGAATTCCGTAGGGGGGAGAACTGTGGCTGAACGATCACCTCTATTCCTGGGACTCGTGCGCCCGCCAAAGCTTCTCGGCCTGCCGATCATGTATGCCATGGTCTGGCTCTTCGGCTCGGTCCTGCTCTTCGTCTGGATGCAACATCTCGCAGTCCTTGGCCTGGCAGCGATCCTCTACCCGATGCTCTGGAAGGCGGCTGACTGGGATCCGCGCTTCATCGACGTGATGATGACGGCACTGCAGGAGACCCCGCCCACGCGAAACCGATCGATCCACCGGGGCGACAGCTATGCCCCGTGACGAGACGTTCGACGCGCGCACGCTGATGCCGGACTGGTACGCCCGCGAAAAGCGTCTCGCGCACATGTTGCCCTATGTCAGCCTCGTCGACGACCATACCGTCCGCACCCGTGTCAACGAACTTTTCCAGTGCATCCGCATCGGGGGTGTCAACAGCTATACGACAGAAGATGCACATCTCGACAAGGTGACCGCACTGTTCGCCCGGGTCATCGCGCAGCTCGGCCCCGAGTTCAGCTATTATGTCCACAAGGTCTCAAAGGCGATCACGCCCGAGTTGGAGCCGGTCCCGGGTGACGGTTTTGCGGCGGCCGTGGATGCTGCCTGGCGTGCAAAGCTTGAGGCGAGCGAGCTGCGCGACAAGACCCTGACACTGACCATCCTCCATCGGCCGCCGCCGAAGAGTTTTCTCGGGTTCGTGAACCGCAGCGCGCCGGAGCGGCTCCGCGATGAGACTAGGAAGCGGGTCCGGCGGTTGAGGGAAGCCGTCGGCATCTTCACGTCGGGCCTGACCGAGCTCAAACCCCGCCTTCTCTCCGCTGCCTCGGGAGACCTTTTGGGCTTTCTCGGCGCGCTGAATACGGGTCGCGAACTGCCGCTCTACCCGGCGGGTCGTTACGGCTTTCTGGCCTGCAATATCGCCAACACCCGCGTGACCTTCCTCGAGGACCATTTCGAACTCTCGGACGGCGTCGCGGGTCACCGCTTCGGCCGGAGTTTCACCATCGGCGAATATTCCGAAGCCACGACCTGCACGATGTTCGACATGCTGAACCTGCCGGTCGACATGATCGTCACCCATTCCTTCACCCCGATCAATTCGAACCTGATGGCGGGGCGGATCAAGCGTCAGAAGCGCCAGATGCAGGCTTCCCAGGATGCCGCGCTTTCGCTCCTCGAGGCGCTCGACATCGCGCATGACGATCTCGAGGCCAAACGCCAGAGCTTCGGCGAGCACCACATGGTCGTCACCGTCTTCTGCGACACGCTCGACGAGCTCCAAACCCTCGGGGCCGAGATCGTCAACGCCGCAGCGGCCGAGGGTGTGAAGATGATCGGCGAGAGGATGGCGGCCAGAACCCATTATTTCAGCCAGCACCCCGGCAACCAGCCAAAACGTGTCCGCGCGAGCGCCGTCACCAACCGCAATTTCGCGGACTTCGCTGCGCTCCACCGCACGCCCCTCGGCAAGGGGAAGGACCAACTCCCCTGGGGACAGGAGATCACGCTCTTTCCGACGCCGGAGCAGAGCGCCTACCGTTTCTCCTACCACGAATTGGGCGCGCCTTCGAGTGAGCCGACCAGCGGTCATACCCTCATCCTCGGCCGCCCCGGCTCCGGCAAATCCGTCCTCTCGGCCTTTCTCATGACGCAAGCGCGGCGCGTCGGCGCGCGCATCTTCGTCTTCGATTACCGGCTCGGCATGGAAATGGCGGTGCGCGCCAATGGCGGGCGCTATGCCTCCGTCAAAGCCGGGCAGGCCACCGGTCTCAATCCCCTCTGGACCGAAATTGACGTCAGTGGCATGGCCTGGCTTTCCGACTGGCTGGGCTCACTCCTCCACCGTCCCGACAAGCCGCTGACGCCGACCCAGGTCAATCGCATCCAGGAGGTCGTCCGCCAGAATGCCCATGCGGCGACACCCCAACTGCGGAACTGGACGGATTTCGCCTCGCTCTTCGTCTCCACCGATGACAATGGCGATCTGCACCAGCGGCTTCTCGAATGGACGGGAGACGGCCGCTACGGCTGGATTTTCGGACAAAGCCTCGAGGACACGTTCTCGCTGAAGGGCGATGTCGTAGGCTTCGACCTCACAGGCATTCTCGACAGCGAGAGCGAGAAGGAGCGGATGGCGGTCCTCTCCTATCTCTTTCGGCGCGTGGAGCGCGAGATCGAGGATCGCCACCCCACGATCATCATCGTCGACGAGGCCTGGAAGGCGCTCGACAACACCTATTTTGCCGAGCGCCTCTCCAATTGGCTGGTGACGGCCCGCAAGCAAAACACCGTCGCGGTCATGATGACCCAATATGCCAGCCAGTTGGAACGCACGCGGACCGGCAAGACCATCGTCGAGGCGGTGCCGACGCAGATCCTCCTGCCCAATATCCGGGCCCACGCCTCGGACTACGCAATGATGAACCTCGGCGAAAAGGAACTCGACGTTCTCCTCAACACCGGCAGCGACAGCCGCCTCGCCCTTATCCGCGACGATACCGGCTCCGTCGTCGTCGACGCCGATCTCTCCGCGCTCGGTCCCTACCTCACCATCCTCGGCGGCATGGAAAAGGGCGAGGCTCTGGCCGGCACCGATTACCGCGACCGGCCGGATTTCTGGAGGCTTTCATGATCCGAACTCTCACTCTTCTCGTTGTTGCCGGACTGCTGGGGGCCTGTGAACAACATCGCGAGCCCCGGGCCAATTGCTTCAATCTGGTGTCGCGCGGCCCGACCTCGGCGGATTGCAGGTTCGAACCGCTCGGCGATCCCGGCCGCAGGGGAGGGAACCTTGAATAGGCTCGTCCTCCTCACGTTGATGCTGGTCGCCTTGCCCGGCGGTACGCTCGCGCAGGGCGTCCCGGTGAATGACAGCGGGCTGACAGCGCGCGACATCGTCGAGACCGGCGACCGCGACAGGGATCTCAACCTTCAACGTGAGAAGCTGACGGTCGAGGAACTCCTGACCGGGATCACGCAAGACCAACTCGCGGTCCTCCAAAGTATCCTCGACGCGCAGACCAGCCTCGGCGGTCAGGGCCTGCCCGCGATGGTTTCCGGCCTCGAGGACGGCAGCAGCGATGCGGATCGGTCCGCCCGGGCCGTCTACGGCACCGGTGATGTCGATCCCAATCCCGGCGGCGCGGGACTCTTCGGGGATGCGGCGGAAAACGTCGAGCAGCTCATCATCCGGGTGGCCCTGGAAACCTACGGGTACCCCGGCGTCGGTCGCGCAGGCCTCTCGACCGTCCAGTGGCGCGCACTCCTGCAGGCCCTCATCTGGCAGGAGAGCCGGTTCTCCATCGGCGCACGTTCCGGCGTAGGGGCCTTCGGTCTCACCCAGATCATGCCTGCAACGGCCAGCGCGCTCGGCATCAACCCGGAATATTACGACAGCCCCTATCTTCAGGTCGAAGGCGGCGCGCGGTACCTGGCAGCCCAGCTTGACACCTTTGACGGCAACATCATCAACGCGCTCGCGGCCTATAATGCAGGACCGGGCCGCGTTCTCCAATATGGTGGCGTTCCGCCCTTCACCGAGACGCAGCACTACGTCCAGGTCATCCCCGACCGCTACAATCTCTACCTCGCGCGGATCGGCGGCATCGATGCGCTCGGCACGATCGACCCGGCACTTCTCGCCAATGCCACCCTCTCGTTCACGGGGCATGGCGCGGCCTTCTACGGCAACCAATCACCGGTCGCGATCCGGCAGGCGGCGCTCCGCATCCAGGACATCGTCAACCGGATCGGCTCGACGGGGGACGTCCAGGAAAGCGTCGCGCTCAACACCTATGCCCGTGCCGAACTCGTCCGCCTGATGGCGGCGCGCATCCGGCTGAACGCTGCGCGCACAGCGCCCCTCTCCGCTGCTCATCTCTCCCAAGCCGCTGCCCGCATGGCCGAGGCGGAGTTCATGGATTTCACATTGGAGGATCTGGATTGATGCCCCGCACATTTGCACTGGCCCGGTCGCTCCGCATGCTGGCCCTTGCCGCCGCCCTATCGCTCAGCTCGACGGCCGTGACCATCACCCCGGCAAAGGCCCAGGGCGTGCCGGTTGTCGACACCCAGAACATCGCCCAAAATATCCAGCAGCTTCGCCAGATGATCGAGGACGAGATTCTGCAGAACGAACAGCTCACGCAATTGCGCGCGCAGCTGACCACGCTCACCGACCAACTCGCCGAATTGCAGCGAACCTACGAAGCGCTGACCCGCATCGCGGATCTTCCCGAGATCATCCAGACCAGGATGGAAGACGAGCTGAACGGACTTCTCGACCAGGAATTCGGCGACATTCAGGCCACGATACGCGCGATCCGAACCGGTGATTTCTCCGGCCTGACAGGATCCGGCGCCAGCGAGATAGAGACCCAGATGGACCGGGCTCTGGCCGATCTCGGCTTCGATGAGGACACGCTCGCCGAGATGGCCCGCAGCGGCAATTCCGGCGCCGCGCGGACGGCCACGCAAGCCACGACCGGGGCATTGGTCTCGGCCGCCGCCCAAAACAGTTACGACGATGCCGGCCAGTCCCTCGACCGCGTCGAACGGCTGGTGGGCCTTATCGACGACATGGATGAGCTTAAGGAAAGCGTCGATCTCAACACCCGTGTGACGGCAGAACTCGCCATCGCGCTTGTCGCCATGTGGCAACTCGAGGCGGTGCAGACCGTGGGCGACGGAACCGGCGGCGTCATAGACGCGGCCACCATCGCCGAGGAACAGCGCTTCATGGAGTTCACCCTTCCCGACCTTCGGGCCGAATAAGGACAGCGGGTTTGGACGAAGAGGCCGCAATCATCGAAGAGGAACTCGTCTACGGCGCGCTCAGGCGCGAGCGCGTCTGGCAGCGTCTCGGGCTCCTTGGCCTGGGTTTCGGTATCATCGGATGCCTCAGCGCCGCCACCGTCGCGATCCTCGACGTCGATCCGCCGCCGGTCGTGGTACCCTACGATCCCGCAACCGGCTTTGCACTCCCCGAAGCCTCCGTCGGCGCCACCACCGTGACGGAAAACCGGGCGATCATCGAGGCGGAGGTGTTCCGCTACGTGACCGACCGCGAAACCTACAACCAGCTCGACAACGATCTGCGCATCCGCAGCGTGCTCCGGCGCTCGGACAGGGGCGCACAGGTCTCGCTGCGCGAGATCTGGAATTCCGCCAACGCAAACTATCCGCCGACGGTCTATGGACCGAACGCGCGGCTGGACGTCGAGATCCTCAGCATCAACCTGATCGACAAAACGCGCGCCACCGTGCGCATCAGGAAGCGCCTGACCTCGATAGAGGGCGTTCAGGCCGGCCTCTTCACGGCCACGGTCCTCTTCGAGTTCCGGCCTGAAGAGCGCCGGACCATCGACGAGGTCTGGACCAACCCCTTCGGCTTCACCGTCCTCGAATATGCAATCCGTTCGGACAGATTGGAGAACTGACGTTGCGCACCCTGAAACTGGCCAGTCTCTGCCTATTCATGACACCCGCCCTTGCTGTGGCCGAGGCCATTCCCCGCGGCGGGGCCAATGACCACCGCGTCCGGATCGCAACCTACCAGGACGGTCAGGTCTACCGTCTCAGCGTGTCGTTGACCCATGTCACAAGCATCGAGTTCGGCGAGGGTGAGAGCATTCGCTCGATCATCGCCGGCGACACGGAAGGGTTCGAGATCGATGGCGTGCCGGGCGGCCGCGCCTTCGCGATCAAGCCCCTGTCGCGCGGCGTCCACACCAACGTGACGGTCTACACCAACCGGCGGAGCTATTATTTCAACGTCGAGGAAGCCTCGACCCCGACCTTCTATGTCGTCCAGTTCCGCTATCCGAGCGATGCGCGCCGCCCTGCAAACGCCATCGCGCGCGCAACCCCGAACGCCAACTACAGCGCCAGCGCGCGGACCGAATTCACCCCCACGCGGGTCTGGGACGACGGTACCTTCACCTATTTCGCCTTCCCGCAGAATGCGCCTGTCCCGGCGATCTTCCGCTATGCCAACAGGCGGGAGCGCACGGTGAACACCGGAAGCCGCGACGATGGTGTCATTCGCGTCTCCGGCGTGAACCCGCAATGGGTCCTTCGCCTGGGCGAAGAGGTCGTCTGTGTCGCGGCAACTTCGCCCAAAGGGGGCGCATCATGAGCGAGACGCCGCACCCTGACCTGGAACGGCGGCTGGCCGCGCTCGAGCAGGGCAACCCGCGGCGGCGTGCCAGCCAGCCCCGCCGCGCGCCGCTCCTCGCGATGCTGATCACCGGCCTGATTATCGCCACGGGCGCGGTCCTCTTCCTGTTCTCAGGGCAGGACGAGGAGGTCGCCCTGCCAACAGCAAAACCCGACGAATTCCAGGCCGAAGGTGACGGTTTCGGGACCATTGAACCCTTTGTGCCACCCCCTGCCCCGGACCCGGAAATCGTCGTCGTCACCCCCGATCCCGCCGAACCGAATGCGGATCTCCTCGCGCAGATCAAGGCACTGCAGGCGCAGATCGAGGACCTTCAAACCGCGCCGAAGCCCGCGCTTGAAAAGGACACGGCCGACGCCGAGGCTATTGATGCGCTCACCGCTGAAATCGCCGCGCTGCAGGCGGCCTCGGAGGATGCACAGAAACAGCTTCGGGATGAACTCGCCGCCCGCGATCGTGAGCTTCAGCAGTTGCGCATGGATCTCGAACTGGCGCAGCTCGATGCCAAGAAGCCTGTTCCCGCGCCACACGGGCCAAGCGAAGAAGAGCTTCGCGCCCGCGAAGAGGAAGCCCGTCGGCTCGCGGAGCTGCAGCGCCGCGCTGAGGAAGAACGCGCCTTCGAGGCGCGCCGGATTGCCTCGCCCGTCATCGCCTTCGGCGGGACGGGTGGCGCAAATGCAGGCAAGAGCGAGCTTACCGAACGCAGTTTCGGGGAAGTCACCGACTTCGTGCTCAACGGGGCTTCGCCAAGCGCCGTCACCCAGTCCGAGGTCATCGCCAATCCCTCGAACACCGTGGTGCAGGGCACGATGATCCAGGCCGCAATGGAGACCGCGCTCGACAGCTCCCTGCCCGGCCAGACCCGCGCCGTGATCTCCGAAGATGTCTTCAGCTACGACGGCACGCGGCTCCTGATCCCGCGGGGCTCGCGCCTGATCGGCCGCTACCGGTCCGGCATTAAGGTCTCGCAGCGCCGCGTCACCATTGCATGGGACAGAATTATCCTGCCAACCGATCAGACAATCCAGATCAGCGCCTTCGGGGGCGATGCGCTCGGGCGCTCCGGCGTTACCGGCGACGTCGACACCCGTTTCCTCCAACGTTTCGGCTCCGCCGCCCTCATCTCGGTTATCTCAGCGGCGCCGAGTGCCGCCGCCAACGAGGTACAGGACAAAACCGCGGCGGATGTGCTCCAGGACGTGGGTAGCGATCTCGCCGACGCCACCGACTCCGTCATCGGCGAATACCTCTCGATCGGCCCCGTCATCCACGTCGATCCGGGTGCACGCGTCACCGTCATGGTCGACCGCGATCTGGAGATCTTCTGACCGATGACCCTCAGCTATCTCCAGACTTCGCTCGACAAGCTGAAGGATGCGGCCCGCAACGATGTGATCGAGATCTGCATCAACCCGGACGGTTCGTGCTGGGGCGAGTTCCAGGGGGATCACTTCATGCGCGTGCTGGACTATCATCTGACCGTCAGCGAAATCCGCGATCTCGGCAACCAGATCGCCTCATCCGCCAACACGACGATGAGCAAGGACAGGCCCATCATCTCGGTCTCGATCACCTATCGGGGTCGGCCCATTCGCGCCCAGGTCGTGACACCGCCGGCCGTCGTCTTCGGCATGTCGATCTCACTGCGCTTTTTCTCGAACCTGTCGCTCGATCAAATCGAACTGCGCTACCTCTATGGCAAGGAGCGCAAGCTCGAAGAGCTCCGACAGGAAAAGAACCGCGCGCTGCGTGACGTGGTCGCGTCAGGCGCGATCACCGACGCCCTCCGTTTCTGCGTCGAAAATAAGCTCAACATGATCGTCTCCGGCGGCACCTCGACAGGCAAGACCGTCGCGGCGCGCAAGATCCTCTCCTATGTCCCCGATGACGAGCGGATCGTCACCATCGAAGAAGCAGCCGAACTTCTCCCCACCCAGCCGAACGCCGTGACCCTGATCGCCAACCGCGACGCCGAGTTCCAGTCCGCCGATATACTCCTGACCGCGACGCTCCGTATGCGGCCCGATCGGATCATCCTGGGCGAGGTGCGCGGCAAGGAAGCCATGACGTTCCTTGAGGCCATCAACACCGGCCATGGCGGCTCGATGACCACACTTCACGCCGAGACGCCGCAACTCGCCGTCCAACGCCTTGCGATCGCCGCACTCAAGACCGTGATTCCGATGACCTACAAGGACATGGTCCAATACATCGAAAGCTCGATCGACGTGATCATTCAGGCCGGCCGCGAAGACGGCGCGCGCGGCATCACCGAATTCTATCTCCCCGGAACCAATCTCATCGGAGGCAATGCCTATGAAGCAGTTTGAATACCAGATCATCTCCTACCCGATGGACAGGAAGACCAGCCTCATCGCGATGCAGGACGACCTGAACGCACGTGGCCAAGACGGCTGGGAGGTCATCTCGGTCAGTTCGTCGGAATTCGCTCATATCGGTCATACGGCTTTTCTCAAGCGTGAGGTTTCCGGGGGAGCGGGTACGTCATGAGAACCGCCTTGCTCATTCTATCGATCGCCGCTGCGGGGTCGCCGACTGTCGCTGAACGCAACCTAGTCCCTTCTCTCGACAGCGAGCCGGATGTCTGCGTCGATCGGCCTGCGGAACCGGAGTGGATGCAGACCATCGGCGTGCGCGAGGCCTACAAACGCGTGTTGGTGCAGGACATTTACCGGGCGCAAAACATGGGAATGATCGTCTCCTCCGGATCCTGCTCTTGCGAAACACGTTTCCCGCCTTGGGAGCCGGCAGAAACCGAGTTTCGGGAGCGCTTTGCTGCAGCCGAACGCTGGGAAATGCTGGAAGCCTCGGACACATACAACCGGCGCGCCAATGAGTTGAGGCCGGAAGCGAAGGCGATCTGCGAAGACGAAGGCAACTGGTAGCGGATCATGAGCGTCGTCACATATTTCGTCGAAACATCGCAAGGATACCTGGATTCTGCCGCAGAGACGCAGTTCGGCGCGGTAGCGGCGACAGTTGGCACGATGCTGGTTCTCGGAACGACGCTTGTGGTCATTCTGGTCTGCGTCAACATGATCTACCAGTACCGCGCCATGGATGGACGAACCGCCTTCTGGTTCGCGGTGAAAGTCGGACTCATAGGGATTTTTGCGACGAACTGGGTGCAGTTCAACGCCTTCTCCTCCGCTGTCCTGAACGGCATCGACAGTATTGCAGGGTCGCTGGTCGCGTCGGTTGGCGGCGGAACGCCGGGACCTAGCGGCACCTTCGCCGAGGAGTTCGACCGGCTGATCGCCGAGCTTGGCGAATACCTGAATGCGGCTGGCTCTGAACTGAACTGGATGGCCGGGGCGTTGCTTGACGTTCTGGGCGTCCTGCTGCTTTCAATATTGGGCGGGCTTGCTGCCTTCATTCTCGTAGCTTCCCGGCTGATGATAGCACTTCTGATCGGCATCGCGCCGGTAATGATATTCCTCACCCTTTTTGAGGTGACCAAGGATTATTTCGCGCGCTGGCTTTCGGCCCTTGTCTCTTTCGCGATCTATCCGATCGTCATTGCTGGCGTGTTCGCGACGATCACGGGCGTCAGTTCGACGCTGATGGGAGAGCTTGGAGATCCCGAGGGCGCATCCAACATCGGGGCCCTTATCCCATTCTTCATGATGGTACTCATGGCCAAGGGTTTCATCATCGCGACGCCCTTTATCGTGAGGGCGATTTCAGGGAACATCATGATGCCTGCGCTCTCGGCCGGGATGGGTGGTGCCTACGGATTTGGCAGAGCGCTCGGCGGCAGTCAGCAAGCTTACAATCGCTATCTCGTTGGAGGCGCAAGCGGCGCTGAATACGCGGCGCTGCGCACGCGTCAGTTCTTCGGTCTCCAGCCTATTCCGCTACGGCAAGGCATGAACCAAAACGCGCCGGTCAACGCTGGCTCCATCTCGACAGGTACCGGCGCTCGGATGCTGGCGCAACTCGCCAGGCTCAGTAGATTGGGCCGACGATAGGCTAAGCAGAGAGTGGACTCTCTCGTCACAGATCACGAACGCTGATGATGCGAACGGAACCGCCGTTCGCTGGGCCACGCCGATCGACATGACGCAGAACCGCGAAATACGGTTGTCGGGGGAGGCGGAACAGCGTCCGCGCCGGTGTTGATGTCCGAGACTGAGGCACTGTATCCCCTTCACAGACCAAAGAGAGTGCCGGTAAGCTTCCCGTTGGGGTGTTCTGGTGGCGGGAAACGATTTTCCGCGGTGTTTTGCTGGCTTAATACCTTGTCACTTGACAATTTAATGGAGAAGAGTATCTAAGGTGCCAAGGAAGAAGCACACGTCAAAGGAAATCGAGGCTGTCATCCAGGAGCTCGAAGAGCTGGGATGGGACCTTATTGAGGGCAAGGGGCATGCGTGGGGGATCCTCCGATGCCCGGCCAACGATAAGGAATGCCGCTGTGGTGAATTTTGTCAGATGTCAGTCTGGTCTACCCCGAAGAACCCGCAGCAGTTCGCGAAGCGGATCCGACAGAAGGCCCTGGCCTGCGTGAAGCTTCAGAGGAACGACGAAGGTAAAGCCGATGGCTGAAGAATTCGAATTCGAACTGGTCTTTGCGCTCCCCGACGGGGAGCACGATGCGTTCGCGCTCTCTGGCGCGGTCTTCGAGGCGGGCTTTGAAGACGCTCTCGTGGGCACCGGTCATGCCGGTCTGCTTGGTGTAGAACTGGAGCTTGAAGGGGATGAAGCCGAAAGCGTGATCCTTGAAGCGGCGCGGGCGCTGATCAAGGCGCTGCCGCCGGGCACTGTCCTGCGCGAGGTCCGTCCCGACCTGGTATCTCTAGCGGATGTTGCCGAGAAGCTCGAGGTTAAACGACAGGCGCTCCAACAGCGCAAGATGCCCCTTCCCGTTGCGGGCGGCCTTTACCGCATCGATGAGATGATCGAGGTGTTGATGGAGGCCTCAAAACCGGCGAAGGGTCAGCGTCGCCCTCGCTTCAATCTCGCTTCGGCCGCGAAGTGGTTTCGTGCGGGCCCCGCGGCGCGCAGGGTGAACGCCCAGTTGACGATGCGTGAGATCGACCCTGCGACGATTGAGCGAGCCCCTCGACAAGAGCGCGACGACCCTGGTTTTCTTCACCCGTGACAACGGTCGATTCAAGGGCACAGCGATAAGACGCCATCGCGACATTCTTTCGTGTCAGCCGCATGACGGCTCAGCCGAGCCCAAACTTCTCGCCCGCCTCGCCGACATGCGGAGCCGAACCGGCCATCTCCGCCTCCAACCGCTCGAGGTCACTCACCGCGTCCTGAGCTCGGGCGACGTCGTTTTCGGTCGGAGCGCCCACCTCCAGATCTGCCTGCCGCCCGAAATCCATCTCCAACTGCCGAAGATCGTCTGCGAGGACAGCCGCCCGGACGCGCCGAGATGCTTGCGCCGGACCGGAGTCAATGGGTGCATTACCACCGGAGTCTGTTAGCCCCATTCTGGCCTCGAAATCGCGTTCCGAAAGGCCCGACCCCCGCGGCGCCGTGGGCATCGCCCGGACACTCAGGGGCAATTCCCCCATCGGAGGGACCGACCCCTTCGGAAACGGCAGTTCCCCCTCTTGGGCCGCATGAATGCTCTTGAAGAATGGATCCTCGAAATACATCACGCGCTTGGCCCGGACCGGCATCTGGGCGTCCACGACGACAACGATCTCGTCGAGCGGTAGGCGGCGCGCCTCGTCCTCGGGCAGGAGCGACACCTCTTCGGTTCGCTCAGACTGGCTGCGGCCTTCGAAGGGGTTCTTGCCGATGGCGCGGGATCGTGTGACGACGGTTTTCGTGGTCTTGCCGACCGCCTTGCTCAGCTCCTCGACGGTCTTCTCGTCCGAGGGCGTCAGGTAGAGCTTGATCCCAGCGTTTCCCTGCAGCGCGCGCCGGGTGTTCTCGCCGTAGATCTCGTCGATGGCCGGGATGGTCTGGGTGACCACCGCCAGATGTCCGCGATAGTGGCGCAGCACCTCGATGCTCTCGGCCACGATGGGCATCTTTCCGAGCCGGTTGAACTCGTCGAGCATGATCATGACCGGCCAGGGCTCGTCCGGCCCCGGCTCCTTGTCCTGCAGGGCCGAAAGCAGGTCCGAGAAGAAGAGCCGGATCAGGGGTGCAAGGGGTTTCACCATGAGGGGCTGGACAACGAGATAGACGCTGAAGGGTTTCTTGCGGATCGTCCGGAAGTCGAAGTCTGAGATCGCCGTGGCATCGTCGATCGCCGGGTTCTGCCATTGATCGAGACCCGAGGTCATCAGGAGCGAAACATAGGAAGTCAGCGTGTCGTTGTTGGTCGAGGCCAGCCGCGTGAAGATCAGCCGCGCCGCGGCGTTCTGGACCTCGTGGGCGCGCGCCAGATATTCCTTCTGCTTCTGCCCGCCCGAGGCGGCGATGCGGTATATCTCGCCGAGCGTCGGCCGGCGGCGCTGGAAGGCCAGGAGCCCTGCGGCGACGAAGAGATCGATCCCGCCCTTCAGGAGGCCCTGCACCCGGTCGTTATCGTTCTGCAGGAAGAGCGTGGCCAGGAACTGCAACTCCATCTGCTGGCGCGCCGGGTCCTTGAGATCAAAGATCCTCAGGAGCGGGTTGTAGCGATGCGTCCGCCTGTCTTCCCAATCCGTGGGCGCGAACCGAAACACTTCGTCGCCCTGCGCCGCCCGGTGACGGGCCGAGGCCTCGAAGCATTCGCCCTTAACGTCGAGCACGACCGCCGAGCCCTGCCAGGTCAGCAGGTTCGGGATGACAAAGCCGGTGGTCTTGCCGCGCCCGGTCGGGGCGACGATCAGCGCATGCGGGAAGGTCCGGGAGCAGAGGAACGGTGCGCGGGAACCGGGCTTGCCCAGTTTGCCGATGACAAAGCCCGTGCCGGGCGCGCCGAAGAAGCCGTTCCGCTTCATCTCCCTACGGGTCTGCCAATGGGTGTATCCGAAGCGGGTGAGCGCCGAGCCCGACATCGCAAGGCTCATCATGAGGCCCGCCACCCCCGCCCCGCCCATGATCAGGTTGATCAGGCGGAAGTCCTCGGGGCGGGCGGCCCCGATGGCGCGATAGTTCTGGGCGATGTAGAAGAAATCGATCTCCGCCCGGAAACCCAGGTCCCGGAACGTCACGACAGCCGAGGCGATGACATAGCCGATCGCGATGGCGACCAGTGTGACCAGCACCACGCCGAGGGCCAAGCGGCCTTTCCCCACCCCTCCCATCAGTGGGTCTCCCCGCGCTCGGTTTCGCCATCGACAAGATCGGCGCGGTGGAGCTCGAACTCACGGTCTGCGATCTCCTCGACCACGGCGCGGGTCGCCTCGCTGTTGGCGGTGGCCGCGTCGGATTGCAGATAGGTCTTGGCGGCATAGAGCCGGTCGAGACGGTCTTCGATTTGGGTCTTGAGCACATCGACATCCCCTTCCCGCAGCCACTCGATCTGCGTCGCGTCGAGATCGCGCTCGACCGCGCCGCGGTAGCTCAGACGCTGGGCGTCATCCTGGAACGGCGAATGCAGATTGCCGGCCCGTTCATGGTCGACGACCCGCCGGATGTCCGGATCGGCAATCGGCCCGACTTCGACAGCTTCCCCCTCGCGCGCGCCCGAAAGCCGCCCGTCGCGCAGGTCGAGCGCCACCTCCCGGAGCTCGTTTTCGCGGCGGATCTGGTCGATAGCCTCGGTGTCGCGCGCCTCGGCGACGGCCGCATAGGTCGCGCCAAGCCCGCGGGCTAGATGCGAGGGCATGTCCGGGTGGCGATCGCGGAACTCTTCCGTGACGGCATCCGCAACGGATGTCCGCGCGTCGCGGCCTTCCATGATCCGGTCGACTTCGCGGGTGATCTCACTGGCCCGATCCTCGTCGGTGATGCGCTCCCGGTAGGGTTCGGACCGGTCGATCACGTCTCCCGGGCGCGCGAGAAGCTCTGGATGCGCATCAAGGTAGCTCCGCTGCTCTTCCTCGATACGCCGCTCCGCCCGGGAGGCGATCTCCCACTCCCGATCCTCGATCTGCTGATCGGTCAGACCTTCCGAACGCATGTCCTGGCGGATTGCGCGCTCCATGTCCTCAGTGGCGTCCCGGTGATAGTGGAACCGCTCGGTCACGGTGCGATCTTCCACGACACCGTCTTCCCGCAGGATCCCTGCCCGCTCCAACGCGGTGCCGAGCTGCACATGGGCCCGGTTGAGGGTCTCGCGCGCCGTCTCCAGATCCGCGCGACGCTCGAGGTTGAGACCGTCCCGCTCGGCCACCCGCGCCAGATCGTCGGCGATCCATTGGCGCTCGAGCGCGGCGTTCTGCGCGCCCGTCTCCATCCGGGCGACCACCACGGACGAACTGATCCCGGTCCCGCGCAGCGCCGTGTCGACCTGCGCCCGCACCTCCGGGTCGCGCAACCGGTCAAGCCGGGCCGCATCTATATTGGTCTCGGAATAGACCCCGCCCTCCGAGGGCTTCTCGGTCAATGTCATGGAACGAAGCCCCAGCGGCTGCATATGCGCCAGCCGGGTCTGGATCTCGTTGAGGCTCCGCTCGAGTCGAGGCCGCTCCGCCTCCGGCTTCGCCTCGATCATGCCCTGGACGCGCGCGACCTGATCGGCATAACGGGTCCTCAGATCCTCGAACGATTGCTCCTCTGCCATGTAGACGCCTCCTTCCAAATTCAGCTTGCCGCCCCTCGCCAGGAGCTCTCCGGACCGGAAGAGCGCGTTGGCGATATCCTCGCGATTGTCCGCGGAAGCTTCGGCAGCAAGGGAGTGATAGATGATCCGGGTGTTGGCGATCTCTTCGAGCGCGCGATCCAGGTCCGCCCCGACCCGTGGACGCGGTTCCGCAACTCGCCCCTCAGCCTTGGCGGCGTAGACCTCGCGGGTTCTGGCCGGGTAGTGGACGACGCCCCGGTCGAGCCGCCGCGTGGCCTCCAGGCGCACCCCGAACCGCTCGGCCTCCTCGACCATGGCGAGGCGGAAATCGTCGTAGTTGAACCGGTGATCGCGACCCAGGAAGAAGAACTCTCCCTCCTGCGACCGGCGATTCAAAACTATATGCGCGTGGGGGTGATCCCGGTCCTCATGCACCGCGATGATGTAGTCGAAATGCCCCTCGTCCGACTGGAAGAACCGCTCCGCGACATTGGCGGTGATGTCGCGCACGTCCTCGCCCCGGGTGCCGATCGGATAGGACATGAGCATATGAGTCGTCTGCCCGAGCTTGGGCTTGAACCCCGCACTCCAGCGCTTGGCGAACCGCTCGGTCAGGTCCTTGATCTCCGACCCTTCGAGTTTCGTCTTCCCGTCCAGGAAGCCGCTCGAGTCGACGATATGGGAGGATTTCGTGGTGAGGTAATCTAGCTGGTTCATGAGCTGGGACTTCGTATGGGTGCCCCCGCCCCGGATCGCCTTGAAGACCGCCGCACGGTGACCGGCGGCCGCTCGCACGAGCTGCCTCTGTCGGGACGCTTGCAGCCCCTGCACCGAGCCGCGGATCCGGCTCCAGCCATCCCGGAATATCTCTCCGGTGACATCATGGACGGCATCATTCAGCCGCATGGGCGAACTCCCTCAGAGCGGCGGTCGCCGAGAGCCGCATCCCGTCCTGGCGACGGCGCAAAAGCAGGTCGATCTCGTCAGCAGAATCAAGGATGAACCGCGCCAGCCCACGCATCTGCGCAAGGCGCAATTCGGACAACTCTGCGTTCGCTTTGGAACCTTCGCCCTGCCCGGTCCGGCTGGCCTTCACCATCTGCTTGGCGATCTGCACGACGCCGTTGCCGACCTCGTGCAGGGAGGCCCTGTAGCGTGCCAGTTCACCCGCCAGCTGCGCGTCCGGAACGAAGGTTCCCCCCGCCGCCTGGATCAGTCTTCTGAGCCCTTCCGTGCGGGTCTCGATCCCGGCCGCGGCCAGGA
This sequence comes from Alphaproteobacteria bacterium, assembly GCA_030428915.1. GTDB lineage: Bacteria > Pseudomonadota > Alphaproteobacteria > Rhodobacterales > Rhodobacteraceae > Albidovulum. Next base: position 29,381 of record JAUIDM010000001.1, read on the forward strand.
CCTCATCCAGCGCCGCGAGTTCTTCTGGCGTCAGCTTCACCGTCACGGCAGCCGTGGCCACGGCCGCATCGCGTTGGCGCTCTGTATCGGCTTTCAGAGTGTACTGGACGGCCCGGGGCGTGACCCCGAACTTCTTCGCGAGATCCGATGTCGAGACGCCTTCCCCGGCGGCCCGGACGATCTCCGCGCGCTCCATCCCTGTCAATCTCCCGGTCCGGCTCATGCGAAGAAAGCCCCCCTATTTCCTGCCACCTTCATTCAAGGTCGCCCCCATCATACGAAACTATATGCAACGGTCAATACAATATTATTGTAGATTGCCCCCAGGCGACCTTGAATTCCGCTTCTGGCCGAGCACCGCAGGTGCGAGGCCCGGCCCACAGGGCCCAGGAAAACCGACCATCTCCAACCGCACACCAGCCGCCTTTTGTCATGCCCGCGCCCGAGGTTCAGGCCGGGCACGCATGTGTTCGGACGGAAGCGTGGGACGGCGCATGATCTCCCCGACGGGGCCGACGGACAGGGTCAAGGGCGGCCAGATTTGGCCCGCCAAATCTCTGCCGGAAAAACCGGCGGGCTTCAGCCCGGCTGTTATTCCGGATGGCCCCCTTGAGGCTGGCCGGCAGACCTGTTCCAGGCGATTTCTCATATCCCCGTCAGGACCGCGCGCGGTCCTGACACCTTCCCGGGGACGCCGGCCGGAGGCCGGGGTTTCCGGGACTGGCGCAGCCTTCCCCGAACCGGGGAAAGGGCCGCCCGGGGGCGGCCCATCTTTGAGGCGGACTATTCCTGCGGTTCCTTCGCGCTCGGCGGGAACATCACCAGCTCCTGGACCGCGACCGGGAAGTCGAGCTTGAGGCTGAAGAACTCCGAGCCGTCCCCGTTGCGGGTGTTGCGGAACATCGCGCCGACGCGCTGGAAGCGGGTGCGTTCCTTGCCGTCGCTGTCGGTGAACTTGACGGGAACGGTGGCGACGTAGTGGTTGGTCATTTGGGTCTCTCCTTTTTGCGATGGGGATCACCCGGCACGGGGGACAAGGGCAGGCCGCAAGGGCAAATGCGGAGGGTCCGCGCGCTTGCCGCGTGGAAGCCGTATTTGTGCTTGCCGGAGCGAAGCAGAGGGGACGGACGGCCCGACCCCGTGCGATCCACATCTAGGAGCAAAGAGGGGAGACCTGGATGTGCAGCTCGCTCTTCAGTCGCAATCGGTCCTGTCTAGGGTCGTGAGACGTGGTGAGGTCCAGGCCGCTCGCATCCAGCGTGCCGGTGAGATGTTCCGCCCACGCCCGATCGGCATGACCGCGATCCGCAGTTTCACGTTCGGCTTCCCCGTCGCCGGTCTCGCGATCCGGAGCGTTGATACAGCCGGGCGTCTGACAGCAGGGTTATCGGTCCGGATGTGCCGCCCACGGGCGGCGCGGTCGATGCGCTGCGCCCGCCCCAGCGATCTGCACCCGGACGGGCGGATCGCGGGGTTTCCGGCGCGCATGAGGGCAACCCCGCCGGCTGGCTCCGCAAGGAGACCGCCGCCGGGGTATGCCGCTCAGCGTGGCCAGAGGCCCCGTGTTCCGGGTGGAGGCCGGTACGGCCGGAACCTGCGAGCGCGGTGACGGCGGTGCAACCGCCGGCAGGGGCCCGTCATGACGGAAACCCGATGACCGCCGACCATCATGTCATCTGCATCTGACTGAGGGACCACGGCCAGTTGAAAGGTGAAGCAGCCCCGCCCGGCCAAGGCCGGGCGGGGCTGCTCTTGTGGATGGTGTCGCAGTCGTCGCGAGCGTGGAAGGTTTTGAGAGAAGGGTCGCCGGGCGACGGGCCGCCCGGTGGCAGGTGACGTTCAGGCGAAGAGGGATTCGCTGACGTGCCCGCAATTCGCACAGACCTCCCTTCAGTGAAAGTTGACACTCCCGCCATCGATGGTCTTCCAATCGGTCCGCGAGGCGTCGTCGTCACCGGCTGGCAGGACGCAGGGCAGACGGATGGAGCGGCGGGATCGTTTTGCCTTTGGCAAAACTGACCGGAGCGCAATCCGGACGAGTTGCCAGGGGATGCCCTGCACGCGCGACGAACAAACCCGGATGCCTTCGCAAAAAGGCTCATGGAAACGACGAAAGGGCCGCCCAAAGGCGACCCTCTCTCATTCACTCGTCTGCTGTCTTCTTCGCAGGATCAGCGACCCGCATGACTGTCAGACCTTTCGCTTCTGCCTTCTGTCCGAGGTTGAGCGCAACCCCGTTGCCGCCGAAAAGCACGACGCCCGTCGCGGCAAACTTGTCGTCCAGCATCTCGTCGTTGCATTTGAAGGGAGCCGCGCGCCCATGCGCGGACCAGCGGGGATCGAAGCGGGCCTGCGCGACGCCGCGTGCGCGAGCCCAGCGGGCCGCGATCATCTCGGCGCCATGCTTGCCGCCCTTGTGGCAGAGGAAGATCTCCTGATTGCGGTTCTGCCGGATGCGCTCCCGAACCTTGTCGAGTGTCGAGAAGATGACGTCGATATCGGTCCAGTCGGTGGCGCCCGAGACGATCAGGGGAACCCCCTCGACCTTCGACTTCGCGGCGGTCTCGCGATCATGCTGCTCCAACAGCTGCCGAGCCTCGAAGACGGCTCCGGTCTCCTGGGCGCGAGCGCTGGCGCGGGACCCCGCCGCCGGGATGAAAGCATGGCCGGTCTCGACCTCATAGCATTCCGCCGCCGCCTCGCTCATCACCTCGATGGCGGCGACGATCTCCCGCAGGTGCAGGAAGCGAGCCTGCGCTTCTTCGAGCGCGGTCTCCGCAATCTCCGATCCGTCATGGGATTTGGCCAGAGCACCGATTTTGTCGGCGGTGCGGTCAAGCTCCTTGCCGAGAGCAATCTTGCGGCGCTGCAGGATCGTGGCGAGCCCGTGCGCGAGAGGTTCGATCTCGGCCTCGAGGCCGGTGCCGCGCAGTTGGCCGAGCAGGGCCTCGAAACTCTCGCGGACGATGCTGTCCTTCAGGATGTGATCTTCGGGGATCGGCAACTCTGCGTCCTTTTCCGTCAGGCCGAAAAGTTCGATGGTCTCGTAGGCGTTCGCGTTCTCGTAAGTCATGTCGGTGTCTCCAGATGTTCGGGGAACCACCACGGGAGCGTGGTGGCATGGCCGAATGTCCGGTTCTCCGAATCTGTCCGGGTCAGGGACGGCGGAGCCGCCGGCTTGCCGGGCGCAAAAGTTTTCCGGGCGCATCGCCCACCACAGGCGCGGCATCGAACACTGGACTGCCCTCTCCACACCCGCCGCCCTCGCCGAAAAGTTTTGCGATCCTTGACGCGGGCTGATCCGGGGGCCATCCGGAGGATATGCTTCCACGCTCATGTGTGTGTGTTTTGACGGCAGGTTTGCCCGACGCGAGCAGGCAAACGGCGCGACCAGACGCGGGAGACGGATGAAGCGGCGGGATCGTTTTGGCCTCCGGCCGAAACAGACCTGAGCGCAATCCGGCGGAGCGGCCGGGGAGCGACGTGCTCGCGAGACGGGCAAACCGGGGGCCTGGGTGCAACGCCGCGGTGAGGCCGCATGGCCGAATGCGCGATCGGCCAACGGCCGATATCTCACCTGCGACACGCGAAGCCGAGCAGGGGAGGCCGTCAGGCATGGGGCACCACGTTCAAAGCTACGAACGTCGTTCACATTGTGCGCCAAGCCAGTTTAGGTTGCCCAAGTAAACCATATGGAACAAGATGGGAACCAACAGGAGGCCGAGCCATGGTTGATGACATCGAAATGCCGCCAAACCTGGCGGAAGCCCTTCACCGGCAAAATGAGATTGACCGTGCGGCGTCCGGGCAGAAGGCACCGGCGTCGGGCTTCACTTACAAGGGGGTGCAGCTTGAAAGCAGATGGGCGGTCCTTCGCGAGCAGGAAGATATGAAGCGCATCGTCGATGCCATGCCCAAACTCATGTCCCGGCGCCTCGAAACCATCTGGTGCGACACCAAAGCCGGCGCGACCTACACCGTGACCGTGAAAGACAGGCTCTGGGTTCCCGATCTGAAATGGACGATCTCGGATGCGATCGTGGACGCGGTCGGCGGGCACAATGGAACTTACATTGACGGCGACGCGCCCTCCGGGATGGACGTTGACCCATATTGGCCGGGCGATTACGCTTGAAATCGTCACCCAACGGACAGAAAACAACGCGAAACCTGCCACTTCGCGTTGACAGGTTTTCCACCCCACGGGTAGGGTGGCTTTCCATATCCACCTGTGGCGGGATCTCGTACACCTAAGCAGCGTGTTCCAATCACCGCGAGCCCGGGAGTAGCGGAATACCGATATTCGGGTGGGGTGGAAATTGCGCCACCCGAAGGCCCGGCCAAGCCATTGAGACGACGCCCAAGCCTCCGTAGATCGAAGGACAAGGAGGCCCGCAATGGCAAAGACCACCACGACCAGACCAAGCAAGACGCGCAAGTTGGCGCCGGAAAAATCCTCGACCGAACGTATCTTCGGGTCGAAGGTCTATTCGCATGGATATACCGGCGTTCCGAACATCCTGCTGCACGCACAGAACCGGCTGGGGATCACGCCCACGCAACTGACCATCATCGTCCAGCTGCTCGGCTACTACTACGATCCGCTCCGCCCGCCCTTCCCGACGAAGCGTGATCTTGCCAAGCGCATCGGCATCACTGAGCAGACGATCAGGATCAACATCAAGGCGCTCGAGGAGGCGGGGCTCGTTACACGCGAGCAATGGAAGACCAGCGCCGGCGACTACGGGCCGAACCGGTACCACCTGACAGGGCTGATCAACAAGCTGAAGAAACTCGAGCCGGATTTCGAGGAGGAACGGAAGGAGCGGGAAGAAGCACGGGCCCTGACCGAGACGCCGCGCGCCAGGGCCAGCGCCCGAGCCAGAAAGGCCAAGGGCGATGGCGGCACAGAATAAGCGCATCCTCTGTTTTATCGACGAATGCGGCACCGCCGGCGAACCCGGCTTCGCGCTCGGATGCGTGATGGCTTGGGCGAGGGAGTGTGGACGCGCGGACAAATCCTTGAGCGATTTGCTGGAGCCGAACGCCAACGAGCTCCATGCGGCGAACCTGAGCCGGGAGTATCTGCAAAGCCTTCTTGCTCGATATGCACAGACGGACAGGCCCGAGGGCATGATCCTGATGAACAGGCTGGGAACGGTCACCGAGGGCACGGCGCCGGCGATCTACGCCGGAAATGTCATCGAAACCGTCAAGGTCGCCGTCGGGCAGTTCCGGAGGCTGAACAGGATTCGCGGGCAGGGCGTGGGCAACGTGGAACTCATCGTCGATCTAAACCACCATAACACGGACCCCGAATGCCAGCGGATGATTTCGGAGGCGTGCCAGCATGACGGGCGGTTCAAGGCTGTGAACCGCATCAGCCAGATCGATTCCGCGGCATCGCGACTTCTGCAGCTCGCGGATGTGGTCGCTTATGCGCGCATGTGGATTCACCGCGGCGAAGAGAATGCGAAAGGGCTACATGAGAACTATGGGATCCGGGTGCTTTGAATCAAAAAAACCGCCCCAAGGGCGGTTTCTAAGAGCGGCTCGCAACCGAACCATTTGAGGTTCGGGTCACCGCGACGCTCGCCCTGCACGCGGCATGACGGGTCGCCAACAGCATCGCTGTCGAAACGTCATATAGCAGGGGTGGGGTGAAGATTCAACTCCTGGACTGTTCAGGGGCGACGCGCGGCAGGTCGCACAACAGATAGGCGACGAGGGGAACAGGGACGATGGCAGACTCTGATGACGAGAGATTTCGCGCGGAAATCGAACGCCTTCCCAAACGCCTGGAATGGATCAGCGCGGAGGAAGCGCACTCTGCGATGGAGGGCGACGAGGAGCGTAAGGGTATGACGTCTGAATTACCGCCGCCCTAGTCCCCCATCATCCCGGCCGCCCGCATGCTGAAGGCGTTCTGCTCCCGCCCGAAGCCGACGATGATGTGATCGTGGACGACGATCTCCATCACCTTGCAGGCCGCGACGATCCTGCCGGTCAACTCGATGTCCGCCTGGCTCGGCTCAGGATCGCCCGAGGGGTGGTTGTGGCACATGATGATGGCGGAGGCGTCAAGAACCAGAGCCGACCGGAGCACCTCGCTGACATAGACCGGAACGTGATCGATGCTGCCCCGGGTCATGACCCTGTCGCGGATCAGCTTGTTCTTCCGGTCCAGCAGCAGCACCCGAAACACCTCGACCCGTTCGCGAACGGCACTGAGAGCCAGATAGTCGGTCAGCATGCCCCAGGACTGCAAGGCCTCGGTCGCGCGGGCATGCTTGCGCAGGATTTCCCGCGCGGCGGCGATGGTCGCAATCTCGGCCGCGGAAAAGCCGGACCCTGGCCGTTCGACGATTTCTTGGGGGTCATGTACGGTCATGCGGCATCCAATCGGTTGAGGGTTTCGCGAAGACTCGTCCCATCGGGACGCAGGCTGTGGCCGATCTCGTCTTCGAGAGCTATGTAGGCGGAAAGTAGGTCCGGTCGCAGCCGCGCGGCGCATTGCAGATCGGCGAGCGAGGACATGATGCAGAAGCTGCAGGACAGACGGGACATGCCGCGGCCATAGGCCCAATGCGGCTCCTGCCCTGCCGCGGCGATGGTGTCGAATACCTCCCGCCGGGACAGCTCATGGATTGGCAGCCAGTCGATCCATGTTCGGCCCGCCACGCTGTTGCGGTTGTTCAGCTTGACGACGGGACGGCACCGACGCGCGGCGTTCTCTTCGGCGCGCATCCCCATCGCACTGACGATGCGTCCGACGAACCGGGGATTGGCCGCGAGATAGCGGCGCAGCTCGCGCTCGATCGGCCCCCGTTTCTGGTCGGATGTGCATTGGCAATGTCGCGGGGAGGGGAACATGCCCCGAGCCCGGACCATCTCGAAGAACGACCGGCGGGGTCTTGCGATCACCAGCGGCAGCCCGAACGTGGTCTTCCGGATATGGCAGATCGTTCCCGGCCATTCCACGTCGCCGAGGGTGGCATGGACGATGAGGAGCTGGTCGCGCGGGATTCCGGCCTCGACCAGCCTGATCGTCATCGCCTGGCTGTCCTTGCCGCCGGAATGGTTGATCGCCACAAGTCCGCCCCGGTCGATCATGTCGGTGATGTCAACCGGAATGCGCATCGGAACCTCCGAACATGGCGGTCCAGTTGTCCCCGGCGGGCATCTGGTCTTGGCGTTTCAGGACGGCGAGACGGTTCATCAGATCCATGATGACCGGCGTCGTCGGGTGGTCAGCGCGATGGCCTCTCTGCGGCCGGGCGAGGCTGGGATGTCCGTATTTGAGGAGGTGAAGCGCCGTCTCGAGCGATGGGACATGCGTCTCGCTGTCGATGAGGTCGCGGGGCAGAGCCGCCGCATGGGCGGCGTAGGCCCGGTTGCGCGCCGCACCGGGCTGGCGCCCGTCGATCCGGCAGGCCGCATCGACCCATTCTGAGACGTCGGACTAGGTAAGCCGCGTGCCGGGCGTGGTGTATCTATAATGTGTCATGGAAAGCCCTCCGTCTTCGGCGCTCAGATCATCCCGGCGATGATGAGGCCGGATTTCATAGAGGGGCGGCCGCAGGCCTCGCAAAAGCCGGCGCGCTGATCCGGCTCGAGATCGGCGGTGTGATCGCAATCGGGCGCCATGCAGATCGCGGGCACGACGCTGCCCTGCGCGTGGTCTTCCAGGAAATCCGCGACCTCGGTGTAACCTTCGGTCTCGGCGAGCGTGACCAGTTTGGGATGGGAGAGATTGAACATGGCTGTCGTCCTTCTGATGGGGTGAAACGAGAAGAGGGGAGCCGCACTGCCGCGGCTCCCCTCACGGGACCTGCCTCTTGCGGGCAGGGGACACGGGCCGGTCGGAGACATGCCGGCACCGCCCCGTCAGGCCTGGTTCTTGGGAGAAGGATCAGACCTACATGGCCGAAAGGCGCCCCGGTTGCCCGGGACGCCAGCTCGGCGGAAATCGTTGCCCGTCAGCCCACCAGCGCGAGGCCGGTGTTGTCCGCCCGCTCCTGACCGGCGCTCTCGACGAAGGGAATGATCGAGAAGGTCTGGCCGCCACGCTGCTCCTCGTTCTGCACGGCGTTCACCCGCAGATCGCCATCGGGCGTGTTGATGAGGAGCGAGACGTAGTCGTTTCCGGTCCGGTTGCTCTTCGCCATCCAGGCCGAGCCCACGCGGATCGGGTGGCGGCGCGGCGAGCTGACCTCGATGCGGTAGTCGGGATGGGTGCCTTCCGTCTTGAACTCGTTCTCGATCAGCATGAAGTCGAGATCGAACATCATGTTGGCGATGTAGCCGGTGAAGGCGTTGTCGGCATCCATCGCCGTCAGCTCGCCCGAGATCGAGCCGGACTTCATGGTGCCGGTCGAGACCAGCGGGATGATCTCGAATTCGCCCGTCATCGCCTCACGGGCTTCTTTGGTTTGCACCGCATTGACGCGGAAGGGCCCAAGGCCGACATCGATCTGCATCGAGATGTAGGGATTGCCGGTGGTATTGCCGGTCTCGCTCCAGGCCGTGCCGATGCGCACCTTCCGGCCCGACTTGTTCACCGCCGTCACGTCGTAGTCCGGGCTCCGCTCGGACATCTTCGTCCGGGTCTCGAGTTGAATGGCGATGTCGAAACGGGTCGAGTGGATCATGCCGGAATAGGCGGCGGCTGCGGTCTCGGCGTTTTTGGTCAGAGTTCCTGCGAACATGGGTCTTCTCCTTGGATTTGCCGCTGCCCGGCTTCCTGCCAGGACACGCGGGATTGCTTTTCGACCCCTCATGGGATCGCAAAACCAAAAAGCCATCTCTCCCTTCTCTCCTGCCCGTCAGCCCGGCCCGGCGCTGGACGAGGTGTCCGACATCGCCCCGCGCACCACCCTCCCCTGCGCTGCCACAGCACCATGGGCCGGCTCAGATATGAAGAAGTCGGCCTCGGACCCGTTCAGCTGTCGGCCGCTCCGGTCGGTCAGACCGATGGTGCTGCCGTTCGGCATGAAAGTAATGAGGTACTGGCCGAGGCCATCCCGGTGCACCCGGTAGCCCTCGTTCGCCCAGTGGACGGGCTTGCCCGCATCCACGGCGGCCTTGATCTCCGCGATGTTCATCTGGATCTCCGTTTCAGTGTTGGCGCTAGAAACAAGAGAGGCCCGATCAGATGATCAGGCCTCTGTGCAATCGCATCCGGGTTACCAGTCAAAGACCGTGAGATAGGGGACGGGTGGGACATCCCGATCGAAGAGGACGTAGTCGCACCCGGCATCCATCACTACGGCCATGACCGCCTTGAAAGCACCGCAGTCGACCGATTCCGGCAGGTCGGCGAGAGTTTCGGAGACGGAGAACAGCCAGCCATAGTCGCTCTGCATGGTTGGCAATTTGGCGAAGACGCCATTGTCGATGGCCCGGCCGGTTTGCTCGGGCAGATGTGCGGTGCTGCAATCGTAGAACCTGCGGACATTGAGCATGATCAACCCCTCCCTTCCATCCAGTCCTTGAGGCCAAGGATCGTCCTGCCCGCTGCCACCTCTGCCATCCATGCGAGTTTCGGGTCGCCGATGTCGCCGGGCGGATCAAAGTCGATCCGGCCATTGGCCATCCATGGCTCGGGCTGGATGCGGATGAGCCAGTCGGCAAGCGAGGGTATGCGGCCCTGGCAATCCTCACGGACATGCTGCTCGCCGATCCAGCGGGTCGGAATGACCCGGCCCGCGCTATTGACGATCGACCTGCCGAACTGGAGTTCCAGTTCGAAGATTCCGAGCGTGTTGTGCCTGTAAGCACGGTGGACGAAGAGCGCGAGGTGTTCCTTGGAGACGTCGAAGAACTCGTGCAGCGCCTGATAGTCCGAAGGTTTGCCGCCGTATTTCCGGGCCGAGCTTTCGGCATGATGCAGGGGATGGGCCATGTCAGAGCCCCTCGTCAAAGCTGTGGGAACACTCGACGTAGCGGTCGGCGTGATCGAGCGTGATGCTGTCGGCGGTGACATCCCAGGTCAGCGTGCCATAGCCGCCCTCGTTATTCTCGAAGCCCGGATGCTGGTGATAGGCGACGGACCACGCGAAATCCCCGACTTTCGTATTGAGCTCGTCGGAAAGCTCGACGCCCGCAGGCTGCACCGTCACGTCTTCGATATTGCCGGAATCGCCGTAACCCTCGTATTCGGCGACCACCTCGGTAACGCCAAGGGCACGCAATTGCGGGAGCAACTCGCTCCGGGCGGCCTTGTTGACGGCTTCGCGTTCGGCCTGCCACTTTGCCATCGTTTCGGCGAAGTTGATCTGGGGATCGGTCATGGGTCTGGTCCTTGTGCCTGAGATTGGGGGAGAAACGCCGGGGAGTCCGGAGACCCGCCACGGCGCCAGAACGCGGACGGGCACAACCCCTTCCGCGTTCCCCCCGACCCTAGGCCCACTTTTCCTTTCAGGCCGCCCGATCTGCCGCCTTCTGAACCCCATCCCCCACGATCCTGCCCAGTATGGCGGCGGTATCGACGCCCTCCCCGTGCGGCACAAAGACCCGGAGCTGGAAGGCGATGATTTCCGTGAAGCACCCCAAAGCTTTCAACCCGTCGATCGTGCCCCTGTCGGCCCCGTCGATCTCGAGCCGTGCCTCGCCCGCGACGCGGCGGCGCGTGAGCGTGAGACCCCGGCCCAGATCGACCGGTGCCGTGGACCCGAGCACGGCCGTCAGCATCTCCTGCGGGGTTTTCGGTGTGCCGACCATGAACCGCGCACGCAGGGCCGCGGCACCATCCTCGCTGACGGTCCGGCCGATCATGCTCCCCTGCCCCTCGGGCGTGACCCGGTAGATGCGTTCGTTGCCCGAGGGGATGTCTTTCCAGATCGGCAGCAGCAGCCCGGTCAGCAGGAAAAGCTTTGTCGTGGTCACCTTCGGCAGGCTGTCGGCCTCCTCGTCCCAAAGGCGCAGGAATTCAGGATGCTTGATCTCTTCCCAGGCAGAGTTTCCGAACTTCGCCTCTTCCACGTATGTGGACCCGGTCGGCCGCGTCACCTTGCGCATGAGCGTGACGACCTCTTCATCATACATCTGCATCGGACGCGACGAGATCAGCGCCGCGCGACCCGACGCGCGGTTGATCATCGGTAGCTTTTCGGGGTTCCGATCCAAAGCTTCTTCTGCAGAGAGAACATGCACGGGGTCCGTCACTTCGAGGCCGATGATGCGTGTCACCGCCCCGGAGCGCGGACAGGTCCAGAGGTCCTCCGCCGAGACCTGCTCGATCCTCTCGCCGCGAAGCGTCTCGACCCCGAGATCGAGCGTGCCGGCGGCGCGTGCGCGTTCCGTCTGATCGGCGATCCGGCTCATGAACTCGGCGAAGAGCGCATTCTGCATGTGGATCGGCAGCGCCAGCACCCGGTTGAGAAAGCGCTGGATCGGCGGCAGCTCTTCCAGCAGCACGCCGTCCTGGTCGATCAGCCGCAGGGCGGTCCAGTCCGTGAACCGGTCGTAGCTCATCGCCCCGGCGCGCCCGGCGGCCAGATCGGCATAGTAACCGCGGAGCGCCGCCCTTGCGATCGGGCTTTCGAGGTTGTCCTCCTCGCGGAACATGCCCTGGGAGCCGGTCTCGCGCTGGCCCTTGGTAAGCGCCCCCAGCTGATCGAGCCGCCGGGCGATGGTCGAAGTGAAGCGCTTCTCGCCATGCACGTCCGAGGTGCAGACCCGGAAGAAAGGCGCTGACACTTGAGCCGAGCGATGCGTTCGGCCGAGCCCCTGGATCGCCGCATCGGCGCGCCAGCCGGGCTCCAGCAGATAGTGTCGCCGCCGTTTCTGGTTCCTCGCGGTCTGGGCGGCGTGATAGGAACGGCCCGTCCCGCCGGCATCTGAGAAGATCAGGATATCCTTCTCTCCCGCCATGAATGCAGTCACCTCGGATGAATTGCTGCTGGCGGACCGCTTCTCGATGAAGAGCGCACCGTCTTGGGATTTCAGCGGGCGGATCCCTCGCCCGGTCACCTCGGCGACGGCCTCATCGCCAAAGGCCCAAAGGATCTGGTCGAGCGCCGAGGGGATCGGCGCAAGGACCATCAGCTCCATCATCGCCGCATCGCGCAAGGCTTCGGCCTCGCGCGACACGACCAGTGCGCCGTTCGCATCCCGCAGTGGTTCGGCGACGACATTGCCGTCGATTTCCACGAGTTTCTGCGCATGGATCGGGAAGGCCTGTTCGAGGTAGGTCAGAACATAGTCCCGAGGTGTGAGGGCACCCTCGGTCAGCTCGTCCTCGGGGTCCATCGCGTCCAACCGACGTTTCAGCAGGCTCTCGCCGGTGGAAACCACCTGGATGACGCAGGCAAATCCGTCCTTCAGATCCTCTTCGATGGCGCGAATGACCGTCGGCGCTTTCATCCCCAGAAGCAGGTGGTTGAAGAAGCGTTGTTTGGTGCTCTCAAACCGAGACTTGGCCGAGGCTTTCGCGGCGGAGGCGTTGGTCTGGCCGGAGGCATCGTTGACGCCGGTCGCGGTGAGCGCCGCCTCGAGATTGTGATGAATCGTCCGGAAAGCGAGGCTATAGGCGTCGTAGATCTCGATCTGGGCCGGTGTGAGCGCGTGTTCGAGCACGTCATATTCCACCCCATCGAAGCTGAGCGCCCGCGCCGTGTAGAAGCCGAGGGTCTTCAGATCGCGGGCCACCACTTCCATCGCCGCCACCCCGCCGGCCTCCATCGCCGAGACAAAGCTTTCGCGGCTCGGGAAAGGGTATTCCGGCCCCTGGCCCCAGAGCCCGAGGCGGGAGGCATAAGCGAGATTGTGAACGCTGGTGGCGCCGGTCGCCGAGACATAGAAGACCCGCGCCCGAGGGGCGGCGAGCTGCAGGCGCAGCCCGGCGAGGCCCTGCTGGGACGGTTTGATTCCCCTGCCCTCATCGGACCCGGCAGCATTCTGCATGGCATGGGCCTCGTCGAAGGCCAGCACGCCGTCGAAATCCGTGCCCATCCAGTCGAGGACCTGGGCGAGGCGGGTCGTGCCGCGTTTGCCGACCGAGCGCAGGGTCGCGTACGTCACGAACAGGATGCCGTCACCCATCGGGATAGGCTGGTCAGGCTTCCATTTGGAGAGCGGCTGGATGTCGGCGGGCGAGCCGCCGAGATCGGTCCAATCGCGGATCGCGTCCTCGATCAGCGTGGCGGATTTGGAAATCCACACCGCCTTGCGCCGTCCCGCAAGCCAGTTGACCAGGATGAGCCCGGCGCATTCCCGACCCTTGCCACACCCCGTCCCGTCGCCGAGGAAATATCCGAGGCGATAGGCCCGTGCTTCCGGATCCTCGTCGCCACGGGTCATTCGGGTCTGGTCGTCGTCGATCATGAACCGGCCCGGAAGGTCGCGCGCGTGGGCGTCGTTCGCCATCAGGATGGACTCGAGCTGGGCCTCGGAGAGATGGCCCTCTTCGATCAGGCGGCCGGGCAGGCGCAGATCGGCGGCGGCTTCGCGCGTGGGCGCCGGAGGGGCGACCGAGGCCATGGCGATGCTCTCGACGAGCGGCGTGGGATGTTCCCGCGCGCCCGCGATTTCGATTCGCTGCGGGCGATAACGGGCATAGATGTCCGAGACGGGGGTGTTCTCGCGGGGCGTGTCGAGACTGATGAACGCCAGCGGCACGGCGGCGTGGGTTGTCGGTTTGGCGGAGGAGGTTGCAGCGACCGGGCGCTTGCGCACGGCGGAAGAGCCGCTCTGCCGTGAGGCGGGCCGGTTCTGCGAACTGCCATGGAGAACAGGGGCGACCGGTCGGGTTGCGGCGATGTCATCGATGATTTGCCGCGCCGCCAACAGATCGGCCGCAACCGCGCGGACAATCTCGACCTCCTCCTGCACCTTGTCGAAAACCATCAGCTGGGTCTCAACCGAGGTGCCCAGCTTGCGGTAGACATGACCGGGGATCGTGAGAGCGAGACGCGGCTTTGCGATAGCCGAGGCCCGCGCCCAATGGGCCGCGTCCCGCTCCAGCGAAAATCCCGTCGGCATGATCGCCACGAGACGTCCGCCCGGCGCGAGGCGCTTGGCGGCCCCGATCAGATGTTTCGCCGCGATATGCCTCTCGCGCGACCGATCGACCGAGGAGGCGAAGGGCGGGTTCATGACAATGACACCCGGAAGGTCGGGCACCGTCAGCAGGTCGTCGATATGTTCGGCGTCGAAGCCGGTCACCTGCGTATCAAAGATCGCCTCGAGAAGCGCGCGGCGGAACGGGTCGATCTCGTTGAGCAGCGGCTTGCCGCCCGCGAGAACGGCAAAACCGGCCAGCGCCCCGGTGCCCGCCGAGGGTTCCAGAAAGGTCTCGCCCGGACGGATGGCCGCAGCACGTGTGACCAGAGCCGCATAGGGCAACGGCGTCGAAAATTGCTGGAGCCGGATCTGCTGCTCGGAGCGTCGCGTCTCCGTCAGGAGCCGCGTGGCGAGCATTTTGGCGGATGCGATGGCGTCCGGATCGCTGCCCTGCAAAAACTGCATCACGGCTGCGGCCTGCATCATGTCGTAGGCCATGCGCCAGTCCCATGCGCCGCCGGCATCGCTGCCATCGAATGTTTCACGCATGATCCGGGAGAGCGACGAGCTTCTAAGGGGCTGGTCTTCGATCTCCCTGGCGATCTGTGACAGGGCCGCCCGGAGGCGGGCTTGTGATGGGAAATCGGATCCCTTCTTCGGGCTTTGATCGGTCATGTCGTCTGTCCTTTGAGTCGGGTTGCGGGTCTGACAGGACAGAAAGCCGCCTCTGCGCTTTCGGATGCGCGGAGGCGGCCTGAAGCTGGAGAGTTGACGAAGCGGGGACCGTCAGGAGCCCTCCCCGGCGAAGAACTCCGCCAGGACCGGGCTTGCGTCGCCCTTGGCGGAGCTGAGAAGCTCGGACCCGGCAAGCGAGGCCTTCGACAGGCGCACGAGCCCGCCGGTTTCCTCGATGCGGTAGCATCGGCGCTTTTTTCCTCCGCGCCGGTATTGGGTGGTGGTCACGATCTGGCAGGTGCTGCCATCGCTCAGCGTGACGGGCACGGCCAACTTGATCCTGTCGCCCTCGTCGTAGTCCGGGATCGCCACCCAGTCCCGGCAGCGCTGGCGCCAGGCATGGGCATAGCTCTCGGGGTCTTTCAGTTCGGACAGCAGGGCCAGCAGGCCGAGCGGCGCCCGCGACTCCACCGGCCCGGCGCACTCCTCCATATCCTTGTAGCCCCAGCGGCCCTCGTCATAGCGCGTCAGGAAGATGGCGGCGAAGGTGATCGACCCATCATCGTCGGCCACATAGGTCGCATCCTCGACCGGCGAGCCGTCGAGATTCATGACCTTCGCGGCGGCGTACCATGTCGAGCCGACCTTGCAGGCTTTGACCAGTTCGGTTTTGCGGGTGTCGCTCTCGAAGGTGCAGAGCCGGGTGACCTCGGCCTTTTCGTCCGAGTAGGTCTGCACGCGGCGGTTGGTGTAGAAAAGCCAGCCCATTTCAGGGTCCTTTCTCTCGGAAGGAAATGTGTGTCGCCAATGTCCCGAGAGCGCGAAGCGCGGCAGGGTATTGGCGATGCTAATTTGAGAAAGGGCGCGTTACGCCGCCCTCCGGTCATCGATCTCGATCAGCGCGTCGAGCGGCACCCGGTAAGGCAGCATCTCGTCGAAATCCTCGCAATTCCCTGAGTTCTGCACGATCGCATGGGTATCGCTGGCATCCTTGAGGATCACTCGGAAGGTGCCGCCGAGTCCGGAGGGGACATCATAGGTGCCGCCGATCAGGTAGTCGGCGGCGCGGCGCAGGAAGACCCGGATCGTGTGGCCGTCGGTCGCCAGCCGGATGGTGTCGTGTCCGCGATCGATGAGCATCTGCACATCATCGAGAATGTCGGTATAGAACTGGCCCGTCAGATCGCGAAACGCCGCCTGCCGCGCCGCCATCCAGTCCGGGTCGCGGAACGGATCGATACCGTCCGCGAAGGCGAATGACGGATCGGCGCGTTCGGTGGTGACGATCCGCGTGGTCGTGCCATCGATCCCGTTCGAGCGCAGATGGACGCCATTGCCGACTATAAGGATCAAGGCGGGTTTGCCGACCGGGCCATTCCAGTTCGGCAGGAAGGTGGAGCAGCTGCGCGCATGCGCGATCTGGGCCGCGACGCTCGCGGCGGTAAAGCTGAGAAGTGCCATGGAATTTACCTGTAAGATGGAGGGAGGGGTGCGACCCGCGCCGGACATGCCGGGCGGGCCGCCTGCTCGATCAGGCCGCTTTGGCGACCTCGGTTGCGTCTACGGGTGTCTCGGACTCGCCAGCATCAACCGGCTCGACGCCTGCCGTTTGCATCATCGGCGGACACCAGGTCGCGACGGCGGCCCTCTGCGCATCCGTCAGCGTGGCGAAGGGCTCAGCGAAAAGCTTGTCACAGAATTCGACGACTTGCTTTTTGGTCGAGGAAGCCAGTGTCATCGCCTCCTGCGCGAGTCCCAATTCCTCGCCGAGGATTTTGAGGAGCCAGGCCTTCTTGAAGCGGTTGAAGAGTGCCGCGTTCGGCGTCCAGTGCGCGCGGATGTCCGGCATGATCTCGACCTCGAAATCGTGCATCAAGCTATCGCGCTGCCGGTCCCGCGCAAAGCAGGACTGCGTGGTCGCCGCCGTGGCATAGGCCACGAGCCTGGCCTTCTCCACCGCGTCAAGCGCCCGAAACAGGGCGAACTGGTCGGCGGGGGATTTCGCGTCATCGGCCCAGGAGAGGTCGAGCGCGTCATGGGCCTCGCCCACCTGTTCGAGCGAAGTACCATCGATCTCGTCCATCTTCGCATGGCTGCGATATTCCTGGCGGGCATCGACCTTGATCGCCTGTGTCACACCCATACCGTGGCCCAGCACGTCGGTGACCAGTTTGAAGGGCGTGAGATCCAGCGTGGCCTCCGGGTGCATCGCCATGGCCGCACCGAGCGCCATTGCCCGCTCGGTCTTCAGGTCCTCGGTCAGCGAGGCGGGATAGGTGATCTCGTCGCTGTGCGCCGCGCCCGGGTCCTTTGATGTGCCGGACGCCTTGCCGGCGTTTTCGACCCTGTCGTCGGGGCGCACGAGACCAACATGCAGGGAGATCTTGCCCTGCGCCCAGGTGGCGATCACCCCGGATCGCGCGAGATCCTCGGCGCTGTAAGCCTCCTGCAGATCCCGTGCCTCGGCCTCCAGCTCGTCCACGCGTTCGTAGAGTTTATTGTACGCCTCGTCCTCGAGCTCCTCGTTCTCCATTTCGCGCTCGAGCATCTCGAGTTCGGTGGTGATCACGTCCAAGCGCTTCTGGCCCTTTTCATCGGGCTCGACCGGACCCGGATAGACGCGGCCATAGTCCGCCATCGCAGCATAGTCGTACTGGATCACCGCGTCGGCCCAGGCAAAGCCGATCTCCGCCCGCACCTCTTCGGCGGCGGCCGCGAGTTTTTCGAGGAGGATCGTCTCGACCAGCGCGGAATCTTCGAGCACGGAATGTTCGTCCAGGAGATCGGCTGCGATGGCACCGCCCCGCGCCTCGTAATCCTTCCGCACGAAGGCGCCGATATCGTCGCTGACCTGCACGCCGCGGGATTTGAGCGCATTGCGGACCGTATACGCCTGCAGGTAGCTGTCCTCCTTGGTCAGCGCCTCGAAGACCTCGCGCTGCACCTCCTGGCTCGGGTGATCGGCGAAGGCTTTCATCGTGTCGAGCGTGATCGATTTGGCGCGGGCCGCGGCGCGGATGTCGGGATGGATGAGCCCGTAGCGCAGACGGCCCTTCACGGCGGCCACGGTCGTGCCAAATGTCCTGGCGATGGTCTCGGGCGTCTGGCCGTCGACCTCCATCATCCGCGCGAAGGCCTCGAACTCGTCGATCGCGTTCATCGGCGCCTGGGTGATGTTTTCCGCGAGCGACAGCGCGGTGGTCACGTCGCAATCGTCCGGAACCATGCGGCAGTCGATCTTCGTTTTGGCCGTGAACCCCTTGGCGGCCTTGTCCGCGACCAGTTCCAGGAGCGCCGCGTGGCGACGGCCGCCGGCGAGGACGCCGAACTTGCCACAGGTCTTCTGGACGAGCAGCGGCTGCAGGAGGCCAAGCACGGCGATGCTGGCCTTCAGATGCGCGATGTTCTCGGGGGCATAGGTTTCGGGGGAATTCACCCGCACATTGGCCGGATGGGCCGCGAGATCGCCGATGGCGACGGAAACGGGTTTGAACGCTTGGGTCATGGGATGTCCTTTTCTGGGTTTTGCGCCACCCGGACGTCCCGGGCGGCCTCACCGATCCCCGGATCCGGGAATCAACAGGACAAAAGGCCCGCATTCCCTTTCATGGGGTCAGCGGGCCTTTCACTGCTCGGCAGGCTTGGCCCGCCCTTACCAGTCGTGCGCCATCATGACGGTCAGCACGCGCACGGTGGTCTTGGGGTTGTCGGGGGTCTCGGCACCGTATCGGAAGTCAGAGTCGGCCTCGAACATGTCGATTTTCCAGAACACGGTCTCACCGCGGATCGTGACCGCCCCGAAATCGTGCCAGCCCTCCGGATCGTTCTCAGGCTCGAAGGTGTCGAACTCCCCGGTGGCTTTCACCGCCTCGGCCATGAAGCCGTCGCCGGCCTCCATCAATGACGGTGTCACGTGCATTCGCCCCTGGATCGGTTGATCCGGCGCGACGCCAAGACAGGCAAGCCTGCGGAAGGCGTCGTTCTGCGCGGCGATGGCGGCGGCGGCGGGTGGGGAGAGCTCGGCGGGTTCGGGGGTGCTCATGCGTCTGTCCTTTCCAAATGGGTTGAAACCACCTGACCCAAGGCCCGCTTTCTCTTTCCTGGCCGGTCTCAGTTGCAACGGCGCCCCGCCTTAGGCGGCCTGTTCCCCCTGCCCCGCCTCCGACGCGGCGACAAGAAAGTCGCAGGCCCGCTGTGCGTCTGCCGCGTGTTTGAAGATCGCGCGTTTGTCCGACCGGAGTACCCGCACCCAGTTGTCAAGATAGGCCGCGTTCAGCTCCAGTGTATGCGCGGAAAACCCCAACTTCTGGCCAAGGAGAACCGTGCAGAGCTCGGCCACGATCTCCTCGCGTGCATAAGCGGTGTTGCCGAACCTGGAATCGCCGTAGCTGCGGTTCAGCCTGTGCCGGGGTTTGGTCCAATGGCCGAGTTCGTGCCCCCAGACGGCGTAGAAATTCCGCGGGTCCTCAAAGAGCTCGATCGGCGGCAGGTAGATCTTGTCGAGCGTCGGGACATAGCAGGCTTCTCGGCCGGAGAAGCTGACATTGGCGCCGATGGCCTCGAAAAAGGCCTGCATATATGGGATCGGCGCGCGTTCAGGATACGCCTCCGTCACGGGCGGCTCCGGGTGAAACCGGGCATCGAGCCCCTCGATTTGGTCCGCATTGAAGACGCGGTAGGACTTCATGAAGGGAATGCTCTTGGGGTCTTCCGTGTCCGGATCGTCGTTGTGGGCGTCTTCTTCGCCGCCCCGTTCGGCGGTGCCGTAATAGACGACAATCGAGGACTTCGACCCCTTGATGACCTTCGCGTCCAGGTCGTTCGCCTGCTTCAGGGTCATCCAGAAGGGCGAGGTATATCCGGCCATCATGGTGCGCATGGTCAGCAGGAAGTTGTTGACGCCCTGGTAGGGCTCCCCGTTCTGCCGGAGCGGCATGGAACTGCCCCCTACGGTCCAGGGTTTGCGCCAGGGCAAAACGCCCCGGTCGATGATCTCGATGAGTTCGTTGGTGATCGACGCCGCGGCGTCGAATTTTGGCTTGGTGAATTTGGCCATGAATGGTCTCCGATGTCCGAAGGAGCGCAAGGCAACCGTGCGCGGACCGGAGAATGGTTTTGGAAGGCAGCCCCGTGGTGGGGGAGCAGGACCCCTGCGGAACCCCGCCAGACCATTTCCACATTCTCCGGATCCGAAAGAACCCAAAGCCCACTTTTACTCTTTCAGTTCACAGGGACGACCAACCTTCTGACCCGCTTTTGACGAATGTCTGGACAACTGGCGGGGAACGCACGGCATGGCATCGTCGTCGAGGCCCAGCCTTTCCAGAACCCCGAAGGGACCACACCCCACAAAGGTCATGCCGTGCAATCTTGCAAACAAGCGGAAAGTATTGCCTGGTTTTCAACGGTATTCTGAATAGATACTGTCGTTCGGTGATCTACTCACCCATGGCAATCCCTTCGCGTCGAGGGTCGGCTCCACCGGTCAAGCTGTCGCCAATAGCGATGGCATGGAGCCCGGAGTCGAGGGATTGGACGTTGGACTTGTAGCCCATCCCCTGCAATGCGTTCTCCAGAGCAGCGGCATCTGTACCCTCCTCCAGATCCATCGTCCCGAAGCGATTCAGGACATGCGGCGCGGACACGGCCTGCTGCACGTCCATACTCCAGTCAATATGGTTGATGATCGCCTGCGCGACATAGCCGATGATCCGGCTGCCACCGGGCGATCCGATCACCAGAACGGGGGCTCCATCGCGCATGACAATCGTCGGCGCCATTGAGGAACGCGGCCGCTTTCCCGGCTCCACGCGATTGGCGATGGGCAATCCGTTCTCATGTGTCGCAAAACTGAAATCAGTCAGTTCGTTATTGAGCAGAAAACCCCGCACGAACAGTCGCGACCCAAAGCCATTCTCGATCGTTGTGGTCATTGAAAGGGCGTTGCCTTCTCTGTCAACGATCGAAATATGGCTGGTGGAGGGAAGCTCGATGGAAGCATCACTCCCCCATAGCATCGCATGATCCCATTCCGGCATCCCCGGCGTGACATCATCAAGCGCCCGATGCCCTTTTGCGGGATCGCTTTCGAGCAGCTTTGCGCGGTCTTCGAGGTAAGCTGGCGCGGTCAGACCGTCCGTTGGCATCGGTACATAGTCGCTGTCAGCCATGTAGCGCCCGCGGTCGGCGAAAGCGAGACGCGAGGCATCGCCGATCAGCCGCCATGCTTCGGGGCTTTCCGGCCCAAGCGCCGCCAGATCGGTATGTTCGACGATGCCCAAGATTTGACCGACCGTCAGCGCGCCAGACGATGGCGGCCCCATTCCACAGACATCATAGGCGCGATAGGTCACACAGACCGGTGCGCGTTCGATGACGTCATAAAGTGCAAGATCCGTCATGCTCAGAAGCCCTGGATTGCCCTCGGCCGTTCGAACCGTTCGGACGATGTCCTCTGCAATCGGGCCGGTGTAGAAGGCGCGACTGCCGTCCCTGGCAATGGACCTCAGCGTCGCCGCGTAGTCGGCATTGGTCACAACGTCACCTGCTTCAAGCGCTGCGCCGCCCGGAAAGAAATAAGCCGCGGTTGCGGGATATCTCTGAAGCCGTTCGCCATCCTCGGAGATGAGTTGGGCGAGGCGCGGCGAAGCGGCGAAGCCATGCTCAGCCAGATCTATAGCCTTGGAAAAAAGATCGCCCCAGTTGGCCTTGCCCCATCGACGATGCGCTTCCTCCAGCAGGCGCGGTGTTCCCGGCGCCCCGACGGACCGGCCACCGACGACCGCATCGAAGAACTTCAACGGAACACCGTCTTCATCCTGGAAATACTGGGGCGTTGCATCGAACGGCGCGGTCTCACGCCCGTCGAGCGTGGTCAGGATGCCGGTCCCCGCGTCATACCAGACCAGAAAGGCACCGCCACCCAGGCCCGAACTTTGCGGTTCCACCAGCCCCAGGACAGCCTGCACGGCGACCATCGCATCCGCCGCAGTCCCCCCGTCGCGTAACACCTCGGCGCCCGCGTCGACAGCGAGAGGATTGGCCGCGACAACCATCCAGTCGTTGGCCTCGACCGGATGACCGGACGTCTTGGTCCCGATCGCCGCCTGTGCCGCCTCGGATATCCAACGAACACTTCCCGGGCGCTGGGGTCCACGTGGCCCGATTCAGGCTGGATTGCATCCGTTGCCTGTTGAGCCCACCCCGGGGCCGCCAGTATCAACACCAACGCGGTGGCCACCAATTTGGCGCGCATCAGAACCTCCCATCCTGCACCGGTCAATTCTGCCGGAGATCGGGATGAAGTCAAATCCAGATGGGTTGTGAAGAACGCGCGGGCATCGCTATCCGGAGCGCATATTGCCGCGGATGTGCGCGACGATTAGATCGTATCGGCCACCCTGCGCCCCGGTTATGTGTACTCCGGCTGGTCCAATGCTGTAGAACCTGAAATCCTCTCTCGACACAGGCAAACCGTGATACTGGTCCGGTCACCGCCAGATGAAAGGGTGAGTGGGCAAAACTTGGGGGTATCTGTGTATGTTGGTGGTGCATTGAGAGGGAAGCTGCCATAGACGTGCGGATTATTGTCGAGACGACCTGCGAGAACGGAACGACGACCCCCAGGGTTTGCCCACTCCCACGTGACAACGCCGAACGCTGCAATCCGATGAGCACGCAGTGCGGGCGAAGCGGGCGATTTTTTCCGCCAATGAGGGTCAGGCCGGTTGCTGCCGCGAAACCGGTCGCGCCAGGATCCCGCCGATCCGGTCGGGAGGCCCTCCGGCGGTCACTCTCTGCTTTCCAGCCGCCCCATCAGGGCCTGCGCCGTAAAAAGGTCCAGATGCCCGCCGCCGACATTCTTGCAGACGGTGATTTCCTCGTCGTTGCGGCGTCCGAGATGCGTGCCCTGCGCAAGTTCGTAGTGATCGGCCCGCACGGCTTCCCAGCCGATCACCCCGGCGGCCACGGGCTGACAAAGATCGCCCGCGTTTTCCATGCCGCCGCGCGTGTCGACGAACAGGGTGCCACGGGTCACGCAGGTGTCGTCGCATTCCCGCATATCGGGCAGATAGGCCCCGACCAGATCGAGGTGGGCGCCGGGTTTCAGCAACGCGCCCTTGACCAGCGGCGCGCGAGACATCGTAACGCAGGAAATGACATCGGCCTCGGCCACGGCGGCATCGAGGTCGGCGACCACCTCCGCCGCCACGCCGTCGTGCCGGAGCCTGGCGCGCAGCGCTTCGGCGCGCGCGGGCGTCCGGTTCCAGATCATCACGCGGCTGAGCGAGGGACGTACGGCGCGGTGGGCAGCGATCAAATGCGGGGCGAGCCCCCCGGCGCCGACGACCAGAAGAACCTCTGCGTCGTGGCGGGCGAGAAACGCAGCGCCAAGGCCACTGTCCGCGGCGGTCTTGCGGAAGGTCATCGCCTCGCCATCGGTCACCAGCCTGGGCGCGCCGGTGTTCGCGTCGAACACCGCGACGATGCCCTGCACGCTGGCTTGCGGCGGGTCGTGTTTCAGGTTGCCTGGAAAGACCCCGACCAGCTTGGCGGCGATCGCGCCCCCGCCCTTCCAGCCGAGCAGGCTGACAAACTGGTTGCCGCTGCCCGCCGGATCGTCGGCCACGATGTGGGCGCCGAAGGGGGGAGCGCCAAGATGCGCCTGCCGCAACGCCTCGATCAGATAGTGGTAGTCCAGAAGGCGATGGACCTCTTCGGCGGTGACGAGCTGCATGGGGACTCCTTGGCGTCAGCTGCGCAGGGAATAGGTGATGAGATGCGTGGGCGTGACGAGGCGCGAAAAGGCAATGGGCCGGTCATCCGCGGCAAGCACGGTTTTGTCGATCTGCCAGACCGGGTCTGTCGGTCCGACCCTCAGATGGCGCCGTTCGGCGGGGGAGGCAAAGCCGACCGCAAGGGTGCGGTCGGCGGCAACCGGCTCGGGGCCGCCCGTGTCGCGCAGGGTCTGAAAAAACGAGGCGCCCCGCTGGACGGGGCCGATCACCGCGGGAAGTACGACGGGATCCAGAAACAGGCTCTCCAGCGTCAGCGGGCGGTTGTCGACGCGAATCAGGCGGTCGATCCGCAGCAGGGGCCCGGGCCCCAGAACCGCCGCCTTGTCATCGCGCTTCTCTTCGACATCCAGCACCGTATGGGTGACCTCGCCCTCCGCCGCGAAGGCTTCGGAGAAGCCGGTGAGCGTGACAAGCTGCTGGGCGATCGGCGGGCGGGTGACTACGGTGCCACGGCCCTGCTGGCGAAGAAGATAGCCTTCGTCGCAAAGCTCCTTCACCGCGCGGCGCAGGGTGATCCGGCTGACGCCGAGCTCGGCGCAAAGCGCCGGCTCGGTCGGCAGGAAATCCCCCTCCGTCAGCCTGCCCGACGTGACCCTGTCCTTCAGATCCTGTTTCACGCGGGCATAAAGCGGGGCGAGCTTGTTCATAGAGCGGGATTTCCGACCGGGTCTCAGTAGTCGTGAAGCTTCTTCATATAGCGCCGCGCTTCCAGCATTTCCTGGTTGCGCAGGTCGGCGATCTTGTACGCGAAACGCCACAACGTGTCGAAGAAGACCAGCGGCACGAGGTTGCCCGCCAGATCCGCGTCGATCCCCGACAGATCGAGCCCGGCCGCATCCAACACCAGGATGTTCTCTTTGGCGCCGAAGCGCAGAAGGAAGGTTTCGGCCCGATCGGTGAGCGGGCGCGTGCTGTCGAGCCCCTTAAACAGCAGGAAGCTGGCGTCTTTGTCCAGAACCTCGAAGGGGCCGTGGAAGAACTCGTTGGCGTGGATTGCCTGCGAATTGATCCACTGCATCTCCATCAGCACGCAGATGGCAAAGGAGTAGGCCGCGCCATAGTCGGCGCCCGAGGCCATGGTGTAGATGACGTTTTTTGTAGCAAGCCGGGGCGCGTAATCGGCAAAGAGCGGGGCAAAGTGGTCATGCGCCCGGTCGATGGCCGGTTGCAGCGCGTCAAGCGAACCCATCAGCGCGCCCAGCTTGTCCGAACCGTCGAAGATCTGAGCAAGGCCGAGGACGAGCTGGTAGATCCGGGCGTAGTTGCTGTTCTTGGCGTCGATCGGCACGCCGGTGGTGTACGGCGCCTCGAACCCCACGATATGATCCCCGGCCTTGCCCAGCGGCGATGCGGGTTCGGTGGTCAGGGTGATCGTCAGCGCCCCGGCGGCCTTGGCGAATTTAGTCGCGGCGACAGTTTCTTTGGTGGTGCCGGTCATGGAGCAGAGGATGACCAGCGACCTCGCCGTCAGCCGCTTCGGCGCGCGGGCGGTGAACTCGGCGGCGTTCAGCACATCGCTGGGCAGTGCAGCGGAATGCTGGTCCAGCATGAATTTCGCGGGATACATTATGGAGAGCGAGCCGCCGCAGGCAACGAAGAAGACGTGGTCGACGCCGCGTTCCGCGACGGTTGCGAGGGCGGCGGCAACGCCGGGATCGAGGCGGGAATCGAATGTGGGAAGGGGCATTTTGAGACACCAGACTATATGACGTTCTATGACGTATTATGTTTTCGATCCGCTTCGGTCAACCCGCCAGATGCCGGT
The DNA here is from genome assembly GCA_030428915.1 of Alphaproteobacteria bacterium. Lineage (GTDB taxonomy): Bacteria > Pseudomonadota > Alphaproteobacteria > Rhodobacterales > Rhodobacteraceae > Albidovulum. Next base: position 54,623 of record JAUIDM010000001.1, read on the forward strand.
TGACATCTCGTGAACGGTAGTGAGAAGGTTCTCATATACTTTCGAGGCGAACGACATGACGAAACGCGATGCACGCCCTTGGGTCGTAGCCTTCGGGGACAACGTGGTGGATTGCTACGCCGACCGTGGCGAGATGTATCCAGGCGGCAACACGCTCAACCTCAGCGTCTTCGTTCGCCGCGCCGGAGCACGCGCGAGCTATGTCGGGGCTGTCGCTGACGACGCCGCCGGGCGGCACATCCGCGACAGTCTTGTTGCTGAGGATGTGGATGTCTCCCGCCTGAGAACGCTTCCCGGTAGCACCGCCTTTTGCGTCATCGGCAGCCGCGAGGGAGAGAGGGAGTTTCTCGGGGCGGATCTGGGCGTGTCGATGATTGCGCCGGAGGCCGCCGATCTGGAGCTGATTTCTGAGGCGGACGCTGTACATACGGGACGTTCCAGCCACCCCGACCACTTTGTGGCCGAGTTCGCCGCGCGCACGAAGCTCTCCTTCGATTTTGCCGTGATCCGCGATGCCGCCCGGATCTCACGGATTGCGCCGCTCTGCTTTCTAGCAAGCTTTTCCGGCGGCGACCTGACGGCAGAAGAAGCCGAGGCATTGTTGTTGCAGGCGCGCGCCGCCGGGGCGACTTGGGTTCTTGTGACGCGCGGTGAAGAGGGTGCTCTTCTGGCCGGCCCGGAGGGCCGCTATGCGACCCCGGCCGCGCCTGCGGTGCTGACCGATACGCTTGGCGCGGGCGATACCTTCATCGCCCGCACGCTGCTGGGCCTTTTGCGGAAGGAATTTCCTGAGAGCGTCCTCACATCTGCGGCGAAAATGGCGGCGGAGACATGCAGCCAGCGCGGTGCCTTCGGGCATCCGGCGCCGCTCGACGTGGACCAGTCCCTCGCCAAGCCACTTTCGGATATCTATCGCGTCGAAGAAGCGGAAGAAACCGCCCGCGCCTGACGTTTGAAACCCTCTGACGCCCGGCGCCCACGCCCTTGGCGCGGGGCGACGCCGATGCGCTTCCTTTGCTGAACTGGTTCGACGGCACGAAAACGGCCCCGGCATGGCCTTGCGAAGGGCCGCCGGCTGCGAAGCCCGCTCAGGCGGTTTCGAGCACGCGGGAAAGAAAGGCGCGAGTACGGTCCTCTTGCGGTTTGGCGAGCACCTCGCGCGGGTTGCCCTGTTCCACGATCACGCCGCCGTCCATGAAGATGAGGTGCTCGGCCACGTCACGGGCAAAGCTCATCTCATGCGTGACGACGACCATGGTGGTGCCTTCCCGCGCAAGCGCGCGCATCACCGACAGAACCTCGCCGATCAGCTCCGGGTCGAGTGCCGAGGTCGGCTCGTCGAAGAGCACAAGTTCCGGCTCCATGGCCAGCGCGCGGGCGATGGCGCAGCGCTGCTGCTGCCCGCCGGAAAGCTGGTGCGGATAGTGCCCGGCGCGGTCGACAAGTCCCACCTTGGCCAGAAGTTCCATCGCTTCGGCCTCGGCGCGCGCACGGGGGATGCCCGAGACGGTCATCGGCGCCTCGATCACGTTTTGCAGCGCGGTCAGGTGCGGAAAGAGGTGAAAGCCCTGAAAGACCATCCCCATCTTCTGACGCTGCCGGGCCAGTTCGTTAAATGTCATCTCGAACAGCTGCGTGCCCTTCCAGCGCAGGCCGACCGGCTCTCCGTTGAGAAAGACCACGCCGGAACTGGGTTTTTCCAGATGATTGAGGCAGCGGAGCAGCGTAGATTTGCCCGAGCCGGAGGGGCCGACGATGCAGGTCACGTCACCGCGATGCACTTCCATGTCGATGCCGGAAAGCACCTCATGGCCGCCAAAGCTCTTGCGCAGCCGTTCGACTTTCAAAAGCGGCGTGGTCATGCGGGATCCTCCTTGCGGCGCATTGCGAAGGGTGCCCGGAGATTACTCATGAACGCCTGGGAAAGACTGCGCCGGCGGTGAGTCACATCGAAATGCGCCTCGACCGCATGTTCGATGAGCGTAAATGCGGTGGTCAGGACGAGGTACCAGATGGTCGCCACGATCAGCAGCGGGATCGTCTGGTAAGTCCGGGCATAGATCATCTGCGCCGAGTAAAGCAGGTCAGGCAGGGCCAGGATGCTGACCAGGCTGGAAAACTTCAGCATCGAGATGGTGTCGTTGCCAATCGGCGGGATCACAATGCGCAAGGCTTGCGGCAGGACGATCCGACGCAGCGATTGCCAGCGGGTCATCCCCAGCGTGGCGCAGGCCTCGGTCTGGCCGGTGCTGACGGCGCGAATGCCCGCACGCAGCATCTCGGCGGCATAGGCGCTTTCGGTGAAGGCAAGCCCCATGATCGCGGCGCTGAAAGGGGTGATCAGGTCGTTGACATCCCAGTCGACCAGCGTCGGACCAAAAGGCAGCGCGATGGTGATCCGGGGGATCAGCAGGGCCATATTGTACCAGAAAATCAGCTGGACCAGCGGCGGCACGCCGCGAAAGAACCAGATCCAGGCCCAAGCGGCCGACAGAAACACCCGCGAAGAGCTAAGCCGCATCACTGCCAGGATCACACCGATGAACAGTCCAAGGATCATCGCCACCGAGGTGAGTATGAGCGTGACGCCGAGACCACGCAGGATGTCGGGCGAGAACAGGTACTCGAACACCACGGCCCACTGCATGTTGGCGTTGCTGACAAGCAGTTCGACGAACAGCAGGGCAACGACGATAAGCGCGACACCGCCCAGCCATTGGCCAAGACGGCGGACGGGGACGGGCTTGACCGCGTGAATGTCGCGGACCGGGCCGGGGTCGGGTTTGGTGTCGGGCATGGCGTCTTCCGGATCGGGCGCCGTGCGAAGGCGCGGCGGAAACATCGCCCCGGCGCGGCAGCCGCGCCGGGAAGCTGGGCAGACCCTGCTACGGTGCCGGATTGGCCTCGGTGATTAGCAGCGCCTTGGTGAGCATCGAGTCGTTGTCGAGCCCCCAGGCTGCCATGATCTCTTCATAGGTGCCATCGTCGATCAGTGCCTGGATCGCAGCGGTCAGCAAGGGGCCGAGTTCGCTGTCCTTCGGCACACCGATGCAGGAATTGGTCGCAGCGGCCTCAAGTCCGCCGACGGCGAAGACCGGGTTCTTCTGGGCCATATAGGCAAGCTTGGCCCGCGCGGCGGCGGTCATCTCGACCCGGCCCGACTGCACGGCCAGTTCCGCGGCGGACTGGGTGGAAAAGGTCTGGATGTCGATCAGCTCCAACCCGGCGGCGGCGCAGGTTTCCTTGTTCATTTTTTCCAGCAGGTCGTGATCCCACGAGCCGTTGATGATCGCTGCCGAGTGGCCGCAGACATCCTCGGGCTTTTCTATTTCCAGACCGGAGGAGGCAAGGAAGGCAACGCCGGTGCCGGCCATGCGCTGCGACACGAAGTCGAGCGATTTCAGGCGTTCGGGGGTTGACCCCATGGAGGAGAACGCGGCGTCGAAACGACCCGATATCAGGCCGGGGATGATCGCGTCCCAACCGATGGGGATGTAGTTGAAGGTCACGCCAAGGCGGTCGGAGATCGCCCGCGATAGCTCGACGCTCCAGCCCTTCAACTCGCCATCCTCGACGAATTCGTCGGGCGCCCAGTCGTTGAAGACAGCGACGTTGATCCCTTTGTTGATGAATTCCTGAGGCACCTGCGCGTGCAATTCCTCGATCACGGCGGCCCCGGCAGGCAGGGCGCTCATCAGCGCGGCGGAGATGGCGAGGATTGGAAGCAGGCGGGTCTTGACTGGGTTGGCGGTCATGTCGGTGTTCCCTGTGGCAAATCCGTTGGACGGCGTGGTTCTGCGCGTATTTATGTGAACGTTCTCACATGAATCCACAAGTTCGGATTGCGGTCAAGTGATCTGCGCGGCATCATGAGGGGCAGACGAAATTTTGCGCAAGGATCGCGACGGCATGCGGAAGGCGACAACGACTATCGCGGATGTCGCCCGGCGGGCGAATGTCAGCACCGCGACGGCCGGACGGGTGCTTGGGAATTACGGTTATGCCAGCGAGGCCGTCCGCAAGAAGGTGCAGAAGGCAGCGCATGAACTTGGCTATCGCCCCAATCACCTCGCCCGCAGCCTGATCCGCGGCGAGACGCGCACCATCGGCGTGGTGATCGGCGATATTCAAAGCCCGTTCTATGCGCGTATCATCCGCGGCATTTCCGATGTCGCCCAATCGTCCGAAATTGGTCTGATCATCACGAATAGCGACGAAGTTGTTGATCTTGAAAGAAAATCGGTCGAACTTCTGATGGACAAGAAAGTCGATGGCATGATCGTCTCCCCCTGTGACACGATCAATGCCGCGCATCTGCGTGCCGCCCATGAGGCAGGTGTTCCGATGGTGCTGATTGATCGCCGGGTGCGCGGCCTTGATGTCGATTCGATCAGTCTCGACAATGTCGGCAGCGCCCGCGCGGGGGTGGCGGATCTCTTGCGTGCCGGGCACCGGCGGATCGCCCTGGTCGCAGAGTTGGCGGGCACTGGAGGCATGACGCTTGATCGCATCATGACGACCAGCCCGCCGGGGCCACCGGACATCCATTTCCACTATCCGAGCTGGCAGCGGTTGCTGGGCTATCTTCTGGCCCACCACGATGCCGGCATAGCCCCGCAGCCCGAGATGATATGTCAGGTAAAGAGCTATTCCGCCAAGGTTGCGGCAGAGAAGGCGGTCAAGATTCTCAGGTCCGATGCGCCTCCAACCGCGATTTTCACGGCTGACGGTGTCATGTCCGCAGGCGTCATGGCGGCGACGAAGGAGGTCGGGGCACGCATTCCCGACGATATTTCGCTTCTGTGTTTCGACGATATGGACTGGATGGAGTTCATGGTTCCGGGCATCGACGCGATCTCGCAACCCCGTATGCAGATGGGCCAAATGGCTGCCCGGCTACTGATGGAACAGATCTCCCAGCCCGACGCCGAGCCGCGGGTCATGGAGATGGTGCCGCGTCACATACAGCGCGGGTCAATTCGTGCGCTTTTGCCGCGCGAGGAGGGCCGCGGCGGCGCCGCCCTCTGACAGAAGACTTGATCTCCGAGAGAGAACGTTCTCATTATCTGACGAAAATCTCGGATGGATCCATGGACACACGCAACCGGAACTTCGACGTGCTGGTGATCGGCGGCGGGATTTCCGGTGCCGCGAGCGCGGCCGCGCTTGCGCAGGCCGGATACAACGTGGCGCTTGTCGAGCAGAGAGATTTCGCCGCGGCTACCTCCGGCCGGACCAGCCGTTTACAGTATTTCGGCCTGTCCTGGCTTGAAGGATTTCAGGATCTCCCGCAGATCCTGAAACGCCCCGGCGCATTCCTTCGCGCGCTGCATCAGGCCCGGCTGTCGCTAAAGGGGCGGTCGCAGTTCCTGCGCCGCGCGCCGCACCGATTGACCCCTCTTGAGTTCTTCATTCCAGAGGCCCCGGACGTGGGGCTTTCGCTGGGCAAGCTCAAACTCGCGATGCGGATGATGCAGGGGCTCGATCCGTTTGGCGCCGGCGTGCAATGGCGCGTCGCAAGCGCCGAGGAGGCGTCGCGGTTTCCCACCGAGACCGGGCGCGCCGCGCAGCGCCGGGGCATCGTCTATACCGATTATCAATATGCCTGGCCCGAGGCGGTGGTTCTCGACCGCGTGGCCGAGTTGCGCGCCGCCGGCGGCGTGGCGCTCAATCATACCTCCGTCACCGCGCTTGCCCCTTCCGGGACCGGCTGGACCGTTTCGCTATCCACGCGCAGAGCGGGCGTGCCGGACGTTCTGCACGCCCGGGCGGTGGTCAACTGCGCGGGCATCTGGGCGGATGCGCTTGCGCAGGGGATCGGCGTGCCCAAGCTCGCGGCGGGCGAGAAGGGGTCAAACCTCTGCGTCAGGCTGCCCGACGCCTATCTCGGGCGCGGGATGCAGGGCGTTTCGGAATACGGAGACCCGTTCTACGTCATCCCGTGGGGAGAGCTGCATTATCTCGGCCCGATCGAGGCGAAGACCGATGACGAGCGCGCCGCATATGATACGCCGACCGACAGCGAGGTCCGCCGCCTTCTGGCGGAGGCGAGGCGGCAGATGCCCGGTCTCGATCCCTCGGAGATCGAAGCCCTTTTCGTCTGGTCCGGGACCCGCCCCCGCAGCCGAGACAGGAACGGAACCCCCAGCGGCAAGCTGCGCGTGCTCGGACCCGGGCGGACCGGGCAGCGGCATTACTTTGCTGTGACGGCGGGTTTGCTGATGCTTCAGGTCGAGCTCGGCCGCCGGGTGCTGGACGCGGTCTGCGCCGACCTCGGCACACCAAACGCGCGGCGTTCCGTTCCGCCCGGTCTGCGGGGCGAGCGGCCGGGTGTGCCCGATGCGGCGGCCGTCGCGCGTATGGTACGCGAAGGAGCGATGGAACTGGACGACGTGATGTTCCGGCGCACCGCTCTGGGCTGGGGCGCGGATATGGGCGTCGGGTCGGTGGACGGGGTGGCATCGGCCATGGCCGCCGAGCTGGGCTGGTCGCCTGCTGACACCAGAGAACGAGTCGCCTCCTATCGCGCAAACCTCGCAAAGACGTTCCGCTTCGGCCGTTTGGGGGCACCGGACGGTTACGACGGTCAAGGCCCCGCGCAACCTCACATTTGACCGCACCACAGGATCGCCGCTTGTCTTGGGTGTTCCGTCTAGGCCGGGCGGGTCACGTTCCCAGCGCCTCACGCAAGGACCGCGCGGCCGAGGTCTGGTTTTTCAGATTCAGTGATGACAGCAGGTCCAGCAGATGGTTCTTCATCAATTCTTAGGCAGCCGGACCATCCTGGCGCGCCAGCGCCTCCATTAACGGCTATGGCCAAAAGAGTTTCGGTAAGAAGCTCCGGCTGGTCGACCATCACGTCATGACCAGCCTCGATTTGTACAAATTCGAATCCACCATCCTTTGCCACGTTGTCCCGTGACCTCTGGAAGATATCGGCGATCGTGCTAACGGAACATTGCACATATGTGCGATCCGGCAGGGGTCCAGCGTAATTGACCGGTTGAGCATGTGTGGCAAAGGGATGCGGTGTCAGCAAACTATTCACCCACTTCCGCTAGTGCTGGGCCGGTCCGTTCAGGCGTTCTCCGGCTTCATCGAAAAGATGCAGCGTGGAAGGGTTTGCCGCGAGCGCGATCTGGTCTCCGCGCCGCAACGTCAGGTTCCCCGAAAGCTTCGCGATGACCGGCCTGTCCAGAAGGTCGATGTCGACATGAACAAGCTGGACTTCGCCCAGGTGCTCGATGTGTGCGATCGCTCCGGTGAAGAGAGGCGTTCCGTCGCCGGCAACGGCCAGATCTTCGGGACGCACACCGAGTTGCACGCGGTGTCCCTTGGGAATCTCGGACCCAACAAAGAGCTCGGCGCATTGTCCGCCTGCATGTGCAACGGTAACGCAGCCATCAGCCACAGCCGCGACATCGCCCGGCACGATATTCATTGCGGGCGAACCGATAAACTGAGCGACAAAGACGTTTCTCGGGTTTCGGTAGAGATCCTGGGGGCTACCCACCTGTTCGATTCCACCATCCTTCAACACAACGATCCTGTCGGCCAGGGTCATCGCCTCGACCTGGTCATGGGTGACATAGATCATTGTCGTTGACGGCATCGACTGCTTCAACTTGGCGATTTCGATACGCGTTGCGACGCGAAGTGCTGCGTCGAGGTTGGACAGGGGTTCGTCGAACAGGAATATCCGCG
>JAUIDM010000205.1 GCA_030428915.1 Alphaproteobacteria bacterium
CTTCGACGGCAATCTCGTCGAACGGGTTCATCGACATTTTCACGTTGGCAAGATCGACACCCGATCCGTCCGCTTTCACGCGAACCTTCACGTTGTAGTCGATCACCCGCTTGACAGGCACGAGTACCTTCATGGGCTTGATCTCCCTTAAACCGAAGCCGCCCCGGAGGGGGCAGCAAGAAAAGCTCCCGGACGTCCCTTAGCGGTTCTGCGGCGGCGAAAACAGTGTAAAATCGACGCGCTTTGTCGCATCGACGCCACGTTTGGACAGGCGTTGTCCCGGATGTTTCGATGTGGTTGGGGGAGCACGCTCAAAACGGGGGGGCTGCCATGGAAAAAGTGACAGGATTTGGCGGCTTCTTCTTCCGGGCCGACAATCCTGCGGCGCTTGCCGAATGGTATCGCGATCATCTTGGCGTCGATCCCGTACCGGGCGATTACGGCACGCTGTGCTGGCAGCAGGAGGCGGGCCCGACCGTATTCGCGCCGTTCGAGAAGGCGACGGATTACTTCGGCAACCGGGAAAAGCAGTTCATGCTGAATTTCCGGGTGCAAGACCTCGACGCGATGATCGCCCAACTGGAAGCCGCGGGAATCACCGTGCGGCGCGACCCGAATTCGCCTTATCCGAACGGCAGCTTTGCGTGGTTGAACGATCCGGAGGGCAATCCGATCGAGTTGTGGGAACCGGCCTAACGGTTCGCGCCGGGAACCCAGAGCACATCGGCGCGGCCATCGTCATTGGCGATGCGGGCGGCAACGAAGAACCAGTCGGACAGACGGTTAAGGTATTTCACCGCCGCCCCGTTCACCGATTCCATCGCGGCAAGCTCCACCGCCATGCGTTCGGCCCGGCGCGAGACGGTTCGGGCGAGGTGGAGATGGGCGGCCAGGGCCGAACCGCCGGGCAGGATGAAGCTGCGCAAGGGTTCCAGTTTAGCGTTCATCGCGTCGATTTCCGCTTCAAGCCGTGCAACCTGGCTGTCGGCCATGCGCAGCACCGGATAGCCGGCTTCGTCGTCCTTTTCCATGTCGGGCCGGCAAAGGTCGGCGCCAAGGTCGAAAAGGTCGTTCTGAATACGCGCGAGCGCTGCGTCCATCTCGCCTCTCGCATGCAGCCGGGCGAGGCCAAGGACGGAGTTTGTTTCGTCCACGGTGCCGTAGGCGGCGACGCGCAGGGAATGCTTGGCCACCCGCGTGCCGTCGCCAAGCGCGGTTTCGCCCTTGTCGCCGGTCTTGGTGTAGATCTTGTTCAGGACAACCATTCAGAGACCTCCCCGCCCGGACAGGAAGACGAAGAGCAGAATCAGCACCACCGCCACCGCCTGCGCGATGATCCTGTAGCGCATGATGCGGTTCGCGTGCTTGCGGTTGAAGTCACCGCCTTTGGCAAAGCCGCCGATGCCAATCATCAGGATGATCAGCACGACAAAGCAAGCGCCTGCCGCGACGAGGAATAGGGGATCGTTGGCCATGCGCACCTCCGGTTAGACGCCTTTTACTCTGCGCGGTTTCCGGATGCCAGCGGCGAGGATGCGGCGCCCGGTCGCGTCAGCCGCGTCCGGTGAGCCACAGAAGCGTTCGTGTCGGCAGAAGGCGCCGCGCGGCGTTCATCAGATAGGTCGGTGTCGTCACGAAATAGCGCGGCGCAGGGTTTGCGGCCTCCAGCGCCCTGATCAGTTTTGCCGTGACCGCTGAGGCGGGCAGTTCGAACCGGTCAGGTTTGGTCTTGTCCTTGTAGAGCCGTTGCAGCAACGAATTGCGGTATTGATCGGCCCGGGGCGAGTTTTCCCAGTCGATCCAGCGTTCGAAATGGGGGATGGAGTTGACGCGGATTCGGCTTGTGATCGGACCCGGTTGGATCAGGATCACATGGATCGGCGTATCCGCCATTTCCAGCCGGAAGCACTCTGTCAGCCCTTCCAACGCGTATTTCGTGGCAACATAAGCGCCGCGCCAGCGCATCGGAACGAAGCCGAGGACGGACGAACAATTGACGATCCGGCCGTGTCCTTGCTTTCGCATGACCGGCACCAGATGACGGGTCAGTTCATGGTAGCCGAAGAGGTTCGTCTCGAATATCTCGCGCAAGGCGCCTGTCGGCAGGTCCTCTACCGCGCCGGGGCAACCATAAGCGCCATTGTTGAAAAGCGCATCCAGCGTGCCGCCGGTGCGTTCAAGGGCTTCGCCGACGGCAGCCTTGATGCTCGAGACGTCCGTATAGTCGAGCCGGAAGCTTTCCAACCCCTCGCCCCGGAGCCTTTCACAGTCTTCTTCCTTCCTGCAGGTCGCGAAAACCCGCCAGCCCGCGCGTTTCAGCCCGTGGGCCGCGTCGTAGCCGATGCCGGAAGAGCAGCCGGTGATGAGAATGGATCGGGTCATGCCTGCCTCGTTTTGTTGCCTTTGGCTAGGCTGTTTTCCCCCGTCTGGCAATGAAAAGCAGGATCAGTTCCCCGAGACGGGGACCGCAATGCGGATCGGATCGAGCAATGCAGTCATGTTGGGTCCGAATCCTGCCGGAGCAGAGGCAATATCGCGGGCTGACATATCGGATTGCCATTCGGCGCCGCCGCGTTCAGGTCCGCCGATCCGCGTTCCGTCAAGCGTGAGCGTCATCGGCACGCCGGCCGGTTGCGGATGTACCCTGGCCGCCTGTTCCTTCTGTCCGATCACGTAAAGTGCCGAGACGAAACACACGAAGATGCCAAGCCGGACCATTCCTTCCCCCGAGTCAGATGCATTGACGTGAAGGTAAAGGATGGCAGCCGCGTCAAATCAGGGGAAAACCCAGGCCCTTCTCCCCCCATGTTCGGTATTTCCATCTGGACCGGACCGGGCAGGCGATTTACACCACATCCATGAGCGACGACAGCGACGACCGCAACATCCTGCCTGCAACCACCTCAGAACCGCTCGCACGGGCGATCGGCGAGCGATATCTGACCTATGCGCTCTCGACGATCATGCACAGGGCGCTGCCGGATGCGCGGGACGGGCTGAAACCGGTGCACCGGCGCATCCTCTATGCGATGCGGGAGCTGAAGCTTTCCTCGACGGGCGGCTTCCGCAAATCAGCCAAGATTTCCGGCGACGTGATGGGGAACTATCACCCCCATGGCGATGCCGCGATCTATGACGCGATGGCGCGGCTCGCGCAGGATTTCAACGTGCGCTATCCGCTGGTCGACGGTCAGGGCAACTTCGGGAATATCGACGGCGACAACCCCGCCGCCAGTCGCTACACCGAAGCCCGCCTGACGGCGGCGGCCGAGGCGTTGATGGAAGGGCTCGCTGAAAACGCGGTCGACTACCGCCCCAACTACGACGGCACGCTGGAAGAGCCCGTTGTGCTGCCCGCCGCCTTCCCGAACCTGCTGGCCAACGGCGCCTCGGGCATCGCGGTCGGCATGGCCACGAACATTCCGCCGCACAACCTGCATGAGCTGATCGATGCCTGCGTGCATCTGGCCAAGGCATCGAATTCCGAACTTGTCCGCGACGATACGCTGATCGAGATGGTCAACGGCCCTGATTTCCCGACCGGCGGCGTCATCGTCGAGACGAAAGAGGCGATGCGCGAGGCCTATCTGACCGGTCGCGGATCGTTCCGCACCCGGGCGCGCTGGGCGGTCGAGGATCAGGGGCGGGGCACCTGGCAGATCGTCGTCACCGAGATTCCCTATCAGGTGCAGAAGTCGAAGCTGATCGAGCGTCTGGCCGAGGTCATCCAGACCAAGAAGGTGCCGCTTCTGGCCGATGTGCGGGATGAAAGTGCCGACGATATCCGCATCGTGCTGGAGCCGCGTTCCAAGAATGTGGACCCCGAGATGCTGATGGGCATGCTCTTCCGCAACTCGGACCTTGAGACGCGGTTCAGCCTGAACATGAACGTGCTGATCGACGGGCGGGTGCCGAAAGTCTGTTCACTGAAGGAAGTGCTGCGCGCCTTCCTGTCGCACCGGCAGGACGTACTGATCCGCCGGTCGCAGCACCGGATGGACAAGATCGACCACCGGCTGGAAGTGCTGGAAGGCTTCATCACCGCCTTCCTGAACCTCGACCGGGTGATCGACATCATCCGCTATGACGCCGATCCCAAGGCTGCGCTCATGGCCGAGGATTGGGCGCGCAAGCAGAAGCGGGCCACATCCGAACACGACTATGTCTCGCCCCTCTCGCTGCCCCATACCGAGGATGGGCTGAGCGAGGTGCAGGTCGAGGCGATCCTCAACATGCGGCTGCGCAGCCTGCGCAAGCTTGAGGAAATGGAACTGCTGAAAGAGCAGGACGCGCTGATGCGCGAACGTGCGGAACTCGATGACCTCCTGAACGACGAAGGTCTGCAGTGGAAGAAGATCGCGGGCGAATTGCGCGAGGTGCAGAAGCAGTTTGGAAAGGACGCGCCCGGCGGCGCGCGGCGCACCACCTTCGCCGAGGCGGGCGAGGTGGAGGAGGTGCCCCTGGAGGCGATGATCGAGCGCGAGCCGATCACCGTCATCTGTTCCAGGATGGGCTGGATTCGCGCGATGAAGGGGCACCAGCCGCTAGACGCAGAGGTGAAGTTCAAGGACGGTGACGAAGGGCGCTTCGTGTTCCACGCTGAGACGACCGACAAGATCCTGCTCGCCGGCACCAATGGCCGCTTCTACACACTTCTTGGCGCCAACCTGCCCGGCGGGCGCGGGATGGGTGAGCCGGTGCGGCTGATGGTCGATCTGCCGAACGAGGCCGATATCGTGACTCTGGTGGTGTACCGGCCGGGTGAACGTTTCATCGTCGCCTCCACGGCGGGCGAGGGCTTCACGGTGCCTGCCGATGAGGTCGTCGCCCAGACCCGCGCGGGCAAGCAGGTGATGAACCTCGCTGAAGGCACCCGGATGGTCGTGTGCAAACCTGTAGCCGGGGATCACGTCGCCATCGTGTCGAAGAACCGCAAGCTGCTGGTCTTCCCGCTGGCCGACCTGCCCGAGATGACGCGCGGCAAGGGTGTGCGGCTGCAGAAGTACAACATGGCACGCGGGCGTCAGGGGGTGCTGGAGCTTGATGGCGGCTTATCGGACGTGACGACATTCACGCTCGCCGATGGGTTGAGCTGGGCCATGTCGAACGGCAATACAAGGACCGAGGACATGACCGACTGGATCGCGAGGCGGGCCGGTGTCGGTAAGGCCCCGCCCCATGGCTTCCCGCGCGACAATAAGTTCAGCTAAAGCGGTATTGATGCGTTTCGGGGCGGTAAACGCCACAATTTGAACACGAAAAGTCCGGATTGAGAAACGAAGAATTCGCGATACGCTGCACATCCAAAGGAAGAGATTAGTGAATTTCACCGACCGAATGAGCGCCGGATATACCGGCGAAAAAGGGCCGCTTTTCGGCCTGGCTTTCAAGACCGCGATGCTGACACTTCTCACGCTTGGCATCTACCGGTTCTGGGCCAAGACACGCATCCGCAAGTATATCTGGTCATCGATCCGGCTTGGCGCTGACACGCTGGAATATACCGGCACGGGTCTGGAAAAGTTCCTTGGCTTCCTTGTCGCGGTCGTTGTGCTGGCAGTCTATCTGGGCTTGGTGCAGATCGTACTTTTCTACTTCGGACTGCATTTCGTTGTGGAGCCGCAGACCGAGGCAGAGATTCTCATGCAGATGGGCGTGATCTATGCCACGTTCTTCGCGCTGGTGCCGCTGATGCTGTTCGCAAGCTACCGGGCGCGGCGGTACATGCTGGCGCGCACTCGGCTGCGCGGCATCCGATTTGGCATGGACAAGGCGGCCTGGGGTTATGTCTGGCGCGCGATTGGGCATGGCATCCTGACGATCCTGACCCTTGGCATTCTGCTGCCTCGCCAGACTTTCTTTCTGGAAAAGTACAAGGCCGATCGCAGCTATTTCGGTGACCAGCGGTTCGAACAGGGTGGCACATGGACCCGGCTTTACGGGGCAATGAAGCATATCTTCACCGGTATCGCGCTGATCATTGGGGGCGCAGTCGTCGCGGTTCTGAATTCAACAGGTGGTGAACCAGGCGGAGTCGCCATGCTCGGTTTCGTGGTGACCGCGATTGGTTATGTCTGGGGTATCGTCGGCTACGTCTACTACACCGTGCACTCCTTCCGCTATCTGACAGGTGAAAAGACCTTGGCCGGGGCAGGTTTCCATGCCGAGCCGCGGACCGGCAAGGTGATCGGCATCTATCTGCTCGGCACCCTGATCGTCGGTGCGATTGCAGCTGCGATCTTTGCCGTAATTGGTGGGCTGTCCGCCGCGCTGCTGTTCAGCGGTTTCGAGGCCGGAGTCGCGCCAGGCCCGTTTTCGACCGTGCTGTTTATCGCACTTTACCTGATCGTGCTGGCCCTGATCGGCGCGCTCGCGCTCGTCTTCATCACCCAGCCGATCATCGCGCATTACACCCAGACACTTACGGTGCTGAACCCCGTCGCGCTGGATGCAGTGGCGCAGCGTGCCCATGACGCTGGTGCGGATGCCGAAGGCTTTGCCGACGCGCTGGATATCGGCGCGGCGGTCTGATGGCGACGCCCGAAGGCCAGATCGAGGCGGCCTTCTTCGACGGGCAGACTGCGCGGCGCTGGGTCGCGCGGATCGCACCTTCCCAGGACGGATTGTCGCTGATCATCGAGCGCGAGGGCGCGCCGCGTCTGGTCTGGTCGCTTGACCGGCTGCGCGCCTTGACCGATCAGTCGGACAGGTCGCGCCTGACCCTCACCCAACTCGCCGAGACCGAGGATGAGGCGCCGCGAGATCCCGCCCGGCTGATCGTGACCGACCCCGATGCCATCGCCTGGTTCCTGCGCACACGGCCCGGCCTGATGCGGCGTGACGTGCGTGCGGGTACGTTTCGCAAGGTCGCGCTCTGGCTTGGCGGCGCGGCGGCGGCGGTTGTGCTGATGCTCTTCGTCATCCTGCCCGGCCTTGCCGATTTTCTGGCCGAGAACCTGCCGGTGGAAACCGAGGTCGCGTTTGGAAAATCCGTGATGCGGCAGATCGAATGGATGGTCGGTGACGAGGATGGCGCCGACCTGACATGCAGGAATGAAAAGGGGCTTGCCGCGCTCGATACCATGAAGGCCCGGCTGATCGGCAACCGCGATCTTGGCTATGACCTCGATCTTCGCGTCTTCGATCATGAAATGGTCAATGCCTTCGCAGCGCCCGGCGGGCAGATCGTGATCTTTCGCGGTCTCATCGACGAGGCCGAAAGCGCCGAGGAGGTGGCCGCGGTCCTTGGGCACGAGATCGGCCATGTCGTTGCCCGGGACCCGACCCGGCTGTCCCTGCGCGCCGTGGGATCGGCAGGCATCCTGTCGGTCGTCCTTGGCGATGTCACCGGAGGTACGGTAATCGCGGCAGCAGGGGACCACCTGCTTCAGACCTCGTACACGCGTGAGGCAGAGGCGGTGGCGGATATCTATGCTTTGGGGCTTTTGAACGATGCGGGTGTCGATTCGGCGCCAATGGCGGGGTTCTTCGACCGCATAGCCAAGATGACCGATATCTTGCCTGAATACCTTTCGTCCCACCCACTCAGCGCCGGACGGGCCGAGGCGGCGCGCAGCAATGCCGAGGCACAGCACGGCACGACGCCCGTCCTGACTGCATCTGAGTGGCAGGATCTTCGAAAGATCTGCGAGGATTGACGGGCGGCTTCAGGTTGCCCACATCCGGATCAGGTTCGACCGGGTCTTCGTGAGCGTGTCGAGAAGGGCGGATTTTCCTTCGCGCGCATGAACCTCGGCAATGGCGCGGTCGAGGTCGAAAAGGATCTCGCGCTGGCCCGCGTCTCGGATCCAACTTTGCGCCCAGCCCACCACGCAGAGACGGGTGCCTGACCGGACCGGCTCGACCCGGTGCAGCGCCGTCGATGGATAGAGGATCAGATCGCCTGCACTCAGCTTGAAGGCGCGTTCCTCGGCGGTATCGGCGACGATCAATGCACCGCCTTCGTAGGCGGCGGGGTCGT
>JAUIDM010000557.1 GCA_030428915.1 Alphaproteobacteria bacterium
CTCCTGGCCGTCTGCCTCGATTTCGCGCTGGAGGATGTGGCGGGCGATGCGAGCGCCTATCGTGACGGGGTCATCGCGCTGATGGACCGGATCACGGGCGAGCTTGGCAAGCTGGGCCTGCCACCGCCGGTCTACCTTGCCGTCTTCGAATGCGGTACATGGGATATCGTCTCGGGCGCGGCGATCGAGGGGCAGTGGGAACTGGCCTGGAACCATGCGGCGCACGATCTGAATATCGTCATGCCGGGTTACATGCTGGAACTGGATCAAAACGGACGCCTGACCGAAGCGGCACGCGAGCTGCGCGCGGCGATGAGCGCCGAGGCTTTGTCGGTTCTGTCGCAAGGCGGCGGGTGGTCCTGCCCGGTCCTGCATCTGGCCGAGCGTGACGGCAAGGTGATCCGCGTCACCGCGCAGGGCGAGGGCGCGCTGGTGATCGACAAGGGCGATCCCTTTGGCGCGGGCAAGCTGGCCGGGTTCCGGCTGGAAGGCGTGGAGAACGGTGCCACGATCACCAAGGTTGCCATCGACCCCAAGGACAAGCGCGCGGTTCTGCTGACCTGTTCGAAGGAACCCGAGGGTGCGGAGATCCATGTGACCTATGCCTTCGGCGCGGAGCCGGTCAAGGGCCCCTACCCGGCCAATTGCGGCGCCTTGCGCGACACGTTCGAACCGGCGCTGAGCGCACCCGATGACGACCCGGCGCTCAGGGCAATGGTGAAACGCTGGGCCCTGCCCGCGCGGCTGAAGCTGCGCTGACGCGCGGGGGGCCAGAGAGAGACGATGAGCTTCACGGCGGACACCATCGCGAGTGACAATATCTGTGTCATCTGGGTCGATGACATGATCGATGTCTTCACCTGGCGCCACACCTTCGGGATCGAGATCAAGACACCGAACCTCGACCGGTTGATGGGGCGGGGCGTGCGGTTCACCAATGCCTATGCGACCGTGCCGCTTTGCGCGCCGTGCCGCGCGGAACTGGCGACGGGGCTCTCGCCCTTCCGCACCGGGCTTGTTGACCTCAACCGCTTCTGGCGCAGCGAATTGCCGCCCGAAAAGGCCTGGGCCTATGACCTGCGCCGGGCGGGGTTTTACAACTTCACCACCGGCAAGGTCGATGCAAGCTATGTGCCGATGCCGGAAAAGTACCGGCGGATGCTGTTTCACGAAGAACCGGCGGCGCGGGACCGGACGGGGCGGACCAAGGTCAAGGATTATCTGGGCCGGGGACCGGGCATCAAGGGCGTGAACCACCCGAACGACGACGGCAGTCAGGACGACAAGTTCTACGACTACTGGGTCGCGCAGAATGCCATCGACTTTCTCGGCCGCGCCGACCCAAACCGGCGGCATCTGATCCAGCTTGGCTTCAAGCATCCGCATTACAACCTCGAATGCCCGGACCGGTTCTATCAGCTATACGATCCGACCCAGATCCGCTGGCCCGAGATCGCGGCGGAAGAGGACTATTACGGCCCCCAGCCGGGTTTCGCGGTCTATGAGGCCGCCTATATCGCCAATGGCAACTGGACGCCGGAAAAGGCCGGCGACGAGGGCTGGCGGCAGGTCGTGCGCGCCTATTTCGCCGCGATCAGCCATGTCGATCATGAGATCGGGCGGTTCCTGAACGCGCTGGAGGCCTCGGCCCTTGGTCAGAACAC
>JAUIDM010000206.1 GCA_030428915.1 Alphaproteobacteria bacterium
GCTTTCCGTCGAGCCGGACGAGATCCGCAATATCGGGATATGGGGAACGGTCCTGGAAGGACGGGTCTTCCCTGCGCCGACCGCGACCGGGATCGATCACTCGCAGTTCTTCGCGCCGGCGCACGAATCGCCCCGGTCGCCCCTTTATGCGCTGGCCGCCGTTGCGCCAGTCACCGCTCGTGGCATCTTTGGTGGCTGCGGATGCTGCGCTGCGCCGTCTGCCGGTTCATGTGCGCCCGCGACATCGGTTGCGAGCACCATGGGATGTTGCTCCACGAACGCGCTTGGCTGGGCCGTCGCGGCCGAATGGACCGCGAGGGCATAAGATGAAGCACCTGCCGCCCCGATCTCGCCGGATGGGGTGGCGCCGGTTCATGAAGGAACACGCGACATGCTGAGAAAGTTATACCGCCATTGCGCCCTCGGCCTTATCCTAGCCGCAACCGCCCTGCCGAGCCTTCGGGGCAAAGCCCAGGCAGAGACACGCCCGGCCGGCTTCAATGTGGACCACCGGGTCATCGTGGCTGTCGAGGAAGCCGACAATGCCGTGCAGAGCCTCTTGCCCGAAGGCTGGGTCTCCTTCCCCTTCCCCGATGGCCCCGTCCAAGGCGCCAACATTCTGTTCGTCTTCGTCGACAGCCTGCTTCAGTTGGATGGAGAGGGCACACCGCTGTCGCCCCCCACCCGGCGCGCCCTCGTGCTCGTCGGGCTCGGCCGTGAGGCCGATGATGACGAGGTTCGTCTCTACGTCCTGCGCATCTACACGACGACGCCCGAGGTCGATCCCTACGGCGTCAACGTGGCCGCCGACATCTCGCGCGAGACCGTCCTTCTGGGCCCGGCGAACGGCGCGCGCAAGAGTATCGAGGAATGGCAGATCAACGTGCCGGATGGGGGGAAGGTCCAGTTCAGACTCTCCTACGCCACGGGCACCCGCAACTGGGGTCCTGACGAAATCTATCCACATTCTGCTAGCGATAGCGACTTCTACCGAATCTACCGGATCGAGCAAATGGTCGACCTCGTGGAAAGCGTACCAATGGGCAAGGCAAGTTCGGGCGAGATGACGTTGGCCAGCGATGTACCCGAGTTAAAGGATATTCTCGATGGCTCAGAGCAAATAGTGGCCGTTATGGACGTACCAGTCTATGTGCGGCGAATTTCCTTGCCTTGAAGATCGCCATCGGGTTTCGGTGTCTCGTGGACGTCATGCCTTCGGGAGCCCTGTGGCAGAACGGATTTCGTTCGCTTCGTCAAAAAACAGCGTCAACGGCCCCACAGGGTCATTGATCGTCAAGTCGGGACAATTGGAATGTTATGAACCTTTTCATCTCGATAAGTTTTTTTTATCCTTCGAAAAAAAGCCGTCTCACAAAATCCATTCGATGGGCAGCCAGCTCATGAATCGGACGACACCGCGCTCGATGGCGCTCGTGTTTGGTTCGCGGTCATGGGTCTGGATTGCTCCACGGTTGTCGATTTCGGTCCAGACGATGGTACCATCCGTGCTTTCCGCAACTGAATAAAACGTCTCGGACCGGTCGAGTGCGCGCGACAGGGCTGTTGCGATGGCCGGGCTATCGATCAAGAAACCCATTTCGGTGTTGAGCGTGGTTGACCGTGGATCGAAGTTGAAGGATCCGATGAAGATTCGTTCGCCGTCGATGGAAAAGGTTTTGGCGTGAAGGCTGGATTGCGAGCCCGTCAAAAGCTGCGCCAGTGAAGGATCGCTCTTCATCTCGGGGTGTGCGCGCAGTTCCAGGACCTCCGCGCCGGCGCGGATCAGCTGGTCACGGTATCCCATCCATGCACTGTGAACGACCGACACATCCGTGGCCTCGAGTGAATTCGTCACCAATCTGACGCGAATGCCCGCCGCAAGGTATCGCTCCAGCATTTCCGTGCTGGCCTTGCCCGGGATCAGGTACGCCGAGACCAGATCGAGGTTCTTTTTCGGCTGTGCGACCAGCTTCGGAAGAAGCCCGACGAGGAGTGCCTCGTCAGCGGCCTCGCCCAATCCCTTTGCCGGATCGTCACTCACAAGCGTGACGGTTGTCCACTCCATCACGTCTTCTCCGGCCAGAACGCGCGACAATACGGGCGCCGTCGCGATCGCGGTCGCATAATCGGACCCGCGCGCGCTGTCATTCGCCACGGCCACAGCGGCCGCCAGTTCGGCAAGCCCGCCATCGGATTTGGGAAGAATATCCGCCGCGTCATAGGATGAGCTGCTGCTCCAGTAGCCATCAAAGTCGGCTGAAACGTCCTTGGCCGCCTCGCCAACTGCCAACACGTCGAAGTCGAAATAGGCGGTGCCTTCGCCATAGGCGAAATAGATGTCGCCAATGTTGCGCCCGCCGATGACGGTCGCGATCCCGTCCACTGTCATCGACTTGTTGTGCATTCGGCGGTTCAGGCGGAAGAAGTCGAACGCATAGGACAGCAGCTTGGGGCTGCGCATCGTGAAGGGGTTGAAGAGGCGGATCTCGACGTTCTCCATCGCATCGAGATCGGCCAGAACGTTGTCGAGGCCGGGAATACCGTTGTCGTCGAGCAGAAGCCGCACCCGCACACCGCGTTCGGCCGCCGCGCGAAGTTCCTCCATCAGCAGCCAGCCGGTCGTATCCCTTTGCCAGATGTAATACTGGACGTCGATCGTTTGCTCCGCAGTCCGTGCCAGCAGGATGCGCGCGGCCAGCGCATCACGGCCGTCGGCCAGCGGAACCACACCGCTCAGCCCTTCGTGTCGGGCCATGAGCGGAAGAATGGTTGCCCCGAGGCGGGTCTGTTCACTGGCCGGAATTGCGGTCGATGCACCATCTTCCGGCAAAGGCGGTAGCGGATGGGTCCAGCGAAGAACGACGATCGCCAGCGCAAGCACGATCACGATTGTCAGGAGAAACCGGAAAAGCCGCATGATGAGATTCCCCTTGATAGAGGTTCATCAGCTTTGTGACACGACCTCGCAGAGACAATCAACTCCGAGTTCCTGCCCAACGGCGAGGGCATCAGACATTCTGGATGGAGGCTTGCCGGCCTCCGGCGAGGCAAATCAAAAAAAGAGCTTTGCAAATGCAGGGCTTTAAGGAATCATGAGATCTCATAGTACCGGTCCCAGCATGGCGATCGAATTATTCCACAGCCGCCGCCCGACGCTCCATGCTTCAACATCGGGAAGGGTGACTTCGCCCGAAGCTGAAATATAAGCATCTTGACGGTCGCGGACCGCGGCGGTCAGAGAACGGCTTTTGCACAAGATGTTGTTCTCATAGTTCAGATCGAAGCTGCGCCGGTCGAGGTTCGCCGAGCCAATCAGGACGATTTCGCCATCGACCGTCAGGGTCTTAGAATGAAGCAATCCGTCGGGAAATTCGAATATCCGAACGCCCGCCTCCAGCAGCCCGGCATAATAACTTCGACTGGCCGCTGCGACGATCCATGAATCATTCCTTGCCGGCAGAATAAGACTCGTGCGCACTTTGCGGAATGCCGCAGAACAAAGCGCGGACTGCATCGATTCCGACGGCACGAAATAGGGGGTCGTGATGACGAGTTCCTCTCTTGCGCTGTGCATGAGTGCTTCAAAAACTTCCGGCATGGCAGAGTTGCGCACTGTCGGCCCTGTGCCGATCACCTGGGCAGTAACCCCACCATCCGATCCTCCATGCGCGGACGCGCTTTGTAGGTCGGCCAAAGGTTCGTCCACGTGCGAGAGCCAGTCCTGCAGGAACAGCCTCTGGTTCTGGGCCGAAACCGGACCTTCGAAGCGGACCATGATGTCGACCCAGGGGCCATACTTCGCCTTGGGAAGAAACTCCGGGTCAGCGCAGTTCTGGCTACCGCAATATGTTATCCGGTTATCGATCACGACGATCTTGCGGTGGTTTCTAAGGTCGACCCGACCCCGGATCGGATGCAGAAGCGGATTTCCAACGGGCAGCGCCTGCGCAAGCCTGACGCCCGCATCTTTCATGCCTTTCCAGTGGCTTGACCGAACCAGACGTCTGGATCCGAGATCGTCCGCCATAGCTCGAACGATCACACCCCGGCCCGCGGCCCTTTTAAGAGCCTCAACGACCTTGAGACCGTTGGTATCCTCGAGCCAGATATAGAACAGAAGGTGGACGTTCTCTCGCGCGGCATCGATATCGGCGACCAGCGAGTCGATCGTACTGTTGGAGTCGGACATCAGTTGAGCATCATTTCCGGAAGCCGGAACAAATCCGCTGATCGAACATCCCATGAGGAACAGTTGCGCGTGGCCGACGTCGAGGCCCTCGATCTGCTGTTGCGGGGTCTCGGCAACCCAGTCGCCCGGACCGACAAGGTCAATTGCTGCCTTGTAGCGGGCGACGCGGCGACGACCGATATTCGTCTCTCCAAAGAGAACATAGGCAGTCATTCCGATGGCTGGAACCGCAAGAATGACCAGAACCCAAGCGATACGAGACGAAGGTTCCCGGTGGGGTCGTAGAACGGCACGGGCGATGAACCCGGCCTGTAGCATGACGTGGAGAGCAAACAAAGAGACCACGATGATTGACGAACTCATTTCGGGCAACTCCAATTCGTTGACATCATTTTGCATGACATTGACAGACTGTTCCAGATCTCAACTGATGACTGTTTGTTTGGATGGCTCGCACAACCTAGCCCCTATGGGGACTGCGGTTCCGAAGTGTGCGATGCCGATAATCAAACGCTCGTAAAATGTGGGAAACCGACTGACTTAGGGCCGCGGCCATCATCGAACCCGCGCATTTGAAAGCGGCTAGGTTGCTGGATCTGTGTCTGCGTCTTTACCATCCCGGTCAGACAACTCCTGTGGCTGGACTAGGCGTTTCGAACTTAGGATGGAAGGCCCGCTTCGTCCGCGTAGCTGCCTATCAACTGACCGGGGATAAAGGTCTGCTTTAGGCGGCCAACAGTCAGATGGCCGTACCCCCCTGCCCCGCGAGATACTCCGCCAGCACCGGGCTGGCAGCACCTTTCGCGGAGCTGAGCAGCTCCGAGCCCGCGAGCGCCGCTTTCGACAGGCGTACGAGTCCACCGGTTTCCTTGATGCGGTAGCAGCGGCGCTTTTGCCGCCCGCGTCTGTAGTGCGTCGCGGTGACGATCTGGCAAGTGCTGCCATCGGTGAGCGTCACAGGCGCTGCGAGCTTGATCTTGTCGCCTTCGGCGTAGTCAGGGATCGCGGCCCAATCCCGGCAACGCTGACGCCAGGCATGGGCGTAGCTGTCCGGGTCTTTCAGGTCGGAGAGGAGCTCGATCAGCCCAAGGGGAGCCCGCGACTCGGTCGGGCCCGCGCTTTCCTCCATGTCCTTGTAGCCCCAGCAGCCGTCATCGTATCGGGTGAGGAAAACGGCACCGAAGGTGATCGAGCCATCCAGATCGGTCACATAGGTCGCGTCCTCGACAGCGGTGCCGTCGAGATTGGTAACCCTAGCCGCTGCATACCAGGTGGAGCCAACCTTGCAGGCTTTGACCAGTTCGGTTTTGCGCGTGTCGCCCTCAAAGGTGCAGAGCCGGGTGATCTCTGCTTTCTCATCCGCATAGGTCTGGACGCGGCGGTCGGTGTAGAAAAGCCAACCCATTTCAGAGTCCTTTCTCTCATTGGGGAAATTGTTGTCGCCAATGTCCCGAGAGGGCCGCAGGCCCGGCAGGGTATTGGCGATGCTTGTTTGAGAAAGGGCGCGTTACGCCGCCCTCCGGTCATCGAGTTCCATCAATGCATCGAGCGGCACGCGATAGGGTTGCATGGCGTCGAAATCCTCGCAATTGCCGCAGTTCTGCACGATCGCGAAGGTGTCGCAGGCATCCTTGAGGATGACCCGGAAGATACCGCCGAGGCCTGAGGGTACCTCATAGGTCCCGCCGATCAGATAGTCCGAGGCCCGGCGCACGAAGACGCGGATGCTGTGGCCATCGGTGGCGAGGCGGATGGCCCCCTGCCCCCGATCGATGAGCACCTGCACATCGTCGAGGATGTCGGTGTAGAACTGGCCGGTCAGATCGCGAAACGCCATGCGGCGCTGCGCCATCCAATCGGCATCCCGAAACGGGTTCATGCCGTCGGCGAAGGCAAAGGAAGGATCGGCCTGCTCGGTGGTAACGATGCGGGTGGTCGTGCCGTCGATGCCGTTCGAGCGCAGATGCACGCCATTCCCGACGATGAGGATCAGAGCGGGCCTGTCCACGGGTCCGTTCCAGTTGGGCAAGAAGGTCTTGCAGGCGCGTGCATGGGCGATCTGCGCCGCAACAGCAGACGCAGAAAACTTGAGAATAGCCATGGGGATGTCTTTCCGTTGGGTATGAGAAGATAGACCCGCGCAGGCGAAAGGGCTTGCGCGGGTCGCGTGATAACTCAGGCCGCCTGCGCGACCTCGCTGTCAGGCTCGGGGGTTTCCGCAGCGGGTTCCGCCTCATCACAGGCGATACCGGCAGTCTGCATCATCGGCGGACACCAGGCGGCCACCGCGGCGCGCTGCGCGTCCGTGAGCGTGGCGAAGGGCTCGGCGAAGAGCTTGTCGCAGAAGGCGACGATCTCCTTCTTACTCGACGAGGCCAGCGTCACCGCCTCCTGGGCCAGACCCAGATCCTCGCCGAGGATCTTCAAGAGCCAGGCCTTCTTGAAGCGGTTGAAGAGCGCCGCGTTCGGCGTCCAATGGGCGCGGATGTCGGGCATGATCTCGATCTCGAAGTCATGCATCAGGCTGTCGCGCCGCGGGTCCCGCGCAAAGCAGGACTGCGTGGTGCTGGCCGTGGCATAGGCGACGAGCTTGGCTTTCTCGCCTGGATTCAGCGCGCGAAACGCAGCGAACTGATCGGCGGGCGAACGGCTGTCATCGAGCCACGACAGATCGAGCACATCATGCGCCGCCGCCACCTGCTCAAACGAGGTCTCGTCGATCTCGTCCATCTTGGCGTGGCTGCGGTATTCCTTGCGGGCATCGATCTTGATCGCCTGCGTGACGCTCATGCCAGTGCCGAGGACGTCGGTCACCAACTTGAAGAGCGTCAAATCGAGCGTGGCCTCGGGATTCAGAGCCATCGCGGCGCCTAAGGCCATAGCCCGCTCGGTCTTGAGGTCCTCGGCCAGCGAGGCCGGGTAGCTGATTTCGCCGGCGTCCAGGGCCTCCTCCCCTGCAGGGTTGGCCGATGAGCCGCGCGCACCCTCCTCTTTGACGGTATCCTCGGGGCGCACGAGGCCCACATGGAGCGTCACCTTCCCGTTCGACCAGGACGCGATCACGCCTGCACGGGCGAGATCCTCGGCGCTGTAGGCCTCCTGCAGATCGCGGGCTTCCTCTTCCAGAGCGTCCACCCGGTCGTAGAGCGCATTGTAAGCGTCGTCTTCGAGCCCCTCATCCTCCATCTCGAGCTGCAGTTTCTCAAGCTCGGCGGTGATCTCGTCGATGCGCTTCTGGGCCGCCTCATCTGGCTCGATCGGGCCGGGATAGACGCGATCATAGTCGGCCATGGTCGCGTAATCATAGCGCACCAAAGCATCAGCCCAAGCAAAGCCCAGCCTCTTACGGGCCTCTTCGGCGGCGGCCCCAAGCTTCTCGAGCAGGATGGTCTCGACCAGCGCGGCGTCTTCCAGCACGGAATGCTCTTCCAGCAGATCGGCCGCAACCGCGCCGCCGCGGGCCTCATAGTCTTCACGCACAAAAGCCCCGATATCGTCACTTACCTGCACGCCGCGAGTCTTGAGCGCCTGTCGGACGGTATAGGCCTGCAGATAGCCGCCGTCTTTCGTGAGCGCCTCGAAGACCTCGCGTTGCGCCTCCTGACTAGGGTGCTCGGCAAAGGCTTTCATCGTGTCGAGCGTGATCGTCTTGGCCCGGGCCGCGGCGCGGATGTCAGGGTGGATCAGACCGTAGCGCAACCGGCCTTTGACGGCGGCCACCGTGGTGCCGAAGGTCTTGGCGATGGTCTCGGGCGTCTGGCCGTCGACTTCCATCATCCGG
>JAUIDM010000207.1 GCA_030428915.1 Alphaproteobacteria bacterium
CCGCACGACACGACAGGGAATGACCCATTCCTTGTAGGCAAGCGCGAGGATGATATTGACGAGGCCCGGTCCCATCATCGCCATCAGGCCGATCGCGAAGATCAGGTAGGGAAACCCGAGCAGGATATCGACGAGGCGGGAGATGAGGACGTCCACCCATCCGCGCAGATACCCGGCCGCCAGTCCCGCGAGGATGCCGATGGTCGTGGCGACCAGGATAACCGCCGCCCCGATGAAGATCGAGATCCGCGTGCCGTAGATGATCCGCGACAGGATATCGCGGCCGAGCGCGTCGCAGCCAAGCAGATAGCTCCACTCGCCGCCCGCGGCCCAGCCCGGCGGCTGGAGGCGCCGGAAAAGATCGGTCTCGTTCGGATCGTGCGGCGCGATCAAGGGCGCGAATATCGCCATCAGGACGAAGAGAACGACGACCGCCGCGCTCCCCACGGCGAGGCGGTTGCGCGTGAAGTTGCGCATATTCTGTTGGAAAATGGATTCCACCTGCGCAGGCATGTCGGCGGTGAGAGTCACAGCTTCACCCTCGGGTTCAGGACGGTGTAGAGGATGTCGGCCAGGAAGTTGAGCAGGACATAAGTCACCGCGTAGAACAGCACCGCCGCCTGCACGAGAGGGTAGTTCCGCAGGAAGATGCTTTCGACCACGAGCCGCCCGAGGCCCGGCCAGCCGAACACCGTCTCAACGATCATGTTGCCGCCCAGGAGGCTGCCGGTCTCGATCGCAGCGACCGAGACGGTTGGTATCAGCGCGTTCTTCAGCGCGTGGCGAAAGATCACCCGGCGGCGCGACAGGCCCTTGGCCTCCGCGAAGGTCACATAGTCCTGCCGCATGACCTCGAGCATCGAGGTCCGCGTCACCCGCATCAGGATCGCCGTCATCGGCAGGCCGAGCGTGATCGCCGGCAGGATGATGTGGGAAAGCGCGTCGAGGAAGGCATCGAACCGCCCTCGCAAGAGCGTGTCGATGAGGAGCATATGGGTGATCGGCTCGATCTCGGCCGAATAGCCGATCCGGCCCGAGACCGGCAGGATATGGAGATGAACCGCGAAGAGCATCAGCAGCAGGATGCCGAACCAGAAGCCCGGCAACGACACACCCAGCAGCGAGCCGACGGTGGCGATCCGGTCGAAGATGGAGTTCTTTCTGATCGCCGCTAGAACGCCCAGCGGGATCGAGGTGACCAACGCCACGATCAGCGCCACAAGGCTCAGTTCAATCGTCGCTGGCAAGCGTTCGGCGATGACATCGAAAACCGGGCGCCTGTGGTAGAAGCTCTGGCCGAAATCGCCCTGGACCGCATTGCCAAGGAAGACAAAGAAACGTTCGACCATCGGCCGGTCCAGCCCGAGGTCGTGGCGCATCGCCGCTTCCTGTTCGGGCGTGACGGCCTGGTCCCCGATCATGATCTGGACCGGGTCGCCGGGCGTCAGCGCCATCATCACGAAGACGATCAGGCTGACGCCCAGAAGGACCGGGATAAGCTGGATCAGCCGCTCGATCAGCTTGCCGAGGCTCATGACCGGTCCTCCCCCGTTTCAGGTCCGCGTTACTCGACGCAGGCGTCGTGAAGGTTGATGCGGCTGTCGGCACTGGGCTTCCAACCTTTCAGACGCTTGGAGACACCGTAGATGTCCTGCGGCACCCAGAGGTAGATGTAGGGCAGCTCCGAATTCACGATGGTCTCGGCCTGATGGTACATGTCGGCCCGTTTCGCCGTGTCGAGTTCCACCGCCGCCTCATCCAAAAGCTTGTCGACTTCGGGATTGGAATAGCCGGCGGAGTTCCCGCGGTCGTTGGTCTTGTGGGTCGGCGTGAAGATGTCATAGGGGTCGAGTGATCCGTTGCCCCAGCTGGTGAAGAACATGTCGCCCGACTTGGGCGCCCCCTTCGTCCGCCACTTGTCGGAAAGCTGCGCGCCCTCGCCCACCTGCACGGTCGTCTTGATCCCACCCTTGGTCAGAAGCGAGGCGATGGCTTCGGCCGTGTCCTTGAACGCGCCCTCGGTATCCATCGTCACTTCGATTCCGTCTGGGAACCCAGCCTCGGCCAGCAGCTTCTTCGACAGTTCCGGGTCGTAGTCGTAGCGCGTCAGATCGGGCGATGCCGCGAAGGCATCGGGCGAGAGGATGCCCTCGATCCGCGCGGCGTTGCCGCCGAGGATCTTGTCGATGATCAGATCCTTGTCGATGGCGTGGGCGGCCGCCTGGCGCACCTTCGGGTCATCGAAATATTCGCCCTGCATGTTCATCGCGATAAAGAAGGACCGGGTACCGTTCACCGTCATGACGTCGGTGCCGGGGTTGTTTTTCACCTGCTCGACCGAGAAGGGCGGCAGTTCGTTGATGATGTCGACGTCACCGGCCAGGAGGGCGGCCACACGACTGGCGCTCTCGGGGATGATCTTGAAGATCACGCGGTCGACGCAAGCCTTGCCGACGGGGGGAATGTCCGTGGCCCCGCCGTAATAGTCGTCGAACCGCTCCATGATGATCACGTCGCCCTTGCGCCACTCGACCAGTTTGAAGGGTCCGGCGCCGTTTACTTGCGTGGCAAGCCCCGCCGATCCAACCTTCTCCACAAAGGCTTTTGACACGACTTCCTGGAAGGGCAGCATCGCGGGCAGGATCGGCCAGGGTTCCTTCAGCGTGATCCGGACGGTATCGCCATCGACGACCTCGGCCGAGGCGACGGGTCCCATGAGGCTCTGGCGCGGGCTGGTCTGGCCGTCGCCCATGGCGCCTTCCTGGGTGATCCGGTCGATGGTGAACTTCACATCCTCGGCGGTCAGGTCGCTGCCGTCGTGGAACTTGATGCCGGAGCGGATCTTGAAATCGTAGACGGTCGGTGAGACCTGCGTCATCGACTCGGCGATCTCCGGCACCACCTTCATGTTGGAATCCCGGGTGAGGATCCCATCGTACATATTGCGGATGATGGTTTCAGTTTCTCGCTTGCGGTGGTTCGCCGGGTCGAGCGTGTCAGCGTCGAGCGTAAAGCCGACAGTGAGATCCGCCGACTGTGCGACGGGGGCAGTCACTAGGAAGGCTGCGGATGACGCCAGAACGGCGCGTGCAAAGTACTTCATTGTCATTCTCCCTGTATCTTTCGCTGCGGCAGGCGCCAGAACGGACCAATTTGATGGACACGAATGATCATGCAAGAAGTATGCCACAAATCCGAGCGCACGACGTGACGGTAAAATCCACATCATATTAGCTGGTTACCGGAACCCGGTTCGGGACTTTCCGGCCTCCTTGACCGGCGATGCGTGCACCCCGCGCGGCTTGGGTGCGTTGCGCGCGTCACCTTGTGTGGCGTGCTGCGCGCCGCGCAGTTTCCCATGCGCCCTGCGTTCGACGGCTCCCGGGATGCTAAGTTTCTCTCGGTATTTCGTCACGGTCCTGCGTGCGATGTGAATTCCGAGGTCGGACAGGCGGGCCGCGATCCGTGCGTCGGGCAAAGGGTGCGCCGGATCTTCGGCCTCGATCATATCGCGGATATGCGACTGTACGGCGACGGACGAGACGGGGCCACCCTTCGTCGCAAGCCCGCTGCCGAAGAAATCGCGAAGGCCGATCGGGCCGCGCGGCGTATCCATTCTCAGACCCGCTGTCACCCTGCTAACCGTGCTTTCGTGAACCCCCGTCGCCTCGGCCACCTCACGCAGAGTCAGCGGTTTGAGCGCCGTGAGTCCACTCCTGAAAAAGTCGGATTGCCTGCGCACGATCTCTGTCGCGACCTGCAAGGTGGAGATATTCCTGCGCTCGACCGCGCGGGCCAAGGCCTTCGCCGCGTCGAGCATGCGCTGATCGGCCGTGCTTACCCCAGCCACATCATCGACGATGATGGCTGGCAGGGTAGATCGGTTGAGGTCGACCGAAATCCCGTTATTGTCCAGGGTAACGACCAGGTCCGGGGCACCGGTTCTGACCTCGTCGCTGCCGAAGGCCAGCCCGGGCTTCGGATTGAAGCCGCGTATCGTGGCGAAATGGGCGACGATGGCCTTGCGGTCGCAGCCGCAGATCTTTGCGAGTGCGTCGAATTCTCCGCGCGCGAGCATAGGCAGGTTGTCGAGCAGACAGGACAAATCCTTCGTCAGAACCTCTGCATCGGACGCCTGCAGCCGCAGGCATTCCGCGAGTGATCGCGCGAAAAGCCCGGGTGGATCGATCTGCTGGATCTTCACCAGAACCGCGTGCGCTGCCGCCAGATCACATCCGGCAGCCCGCGCGATGTCCTCGACCGACCGACCAAGCCATCCCGTCGCCTCAAGGGATTCGATGAAGTGTTCGGCGATCGACCGTTCTGCCGCAGAGGCAAGGACAAGGCGGGTCTCTCTACGCACATGATCATGAAGGCCGCCCGATGGGCTGGCCAGTTGATCGACGGGAACAGCGCCCGACATATTGCCGAACCTGGTGGCGTTTCGATCGGGCCCGCGTTCTGGAGGATCGCCCGCGGTGCGCAGGGCAAGATGCGGATTCACGGCCTCTTGGAACGCAAGAAAAGCCGTGAGTTCGCGGTTGTTGAATCGGAGCAGATTGATCGCCTGCCCAAGCGATCGGGTCATCCGCAAAGAGCGGATTTGCTGAAGGCTCAATGATGTTGAGCTGGCCAAAGCGATCGCCACCCGAATGGATACAGTTTAAGACTATTCGCAGGAAACGCATATCACCCGCGCATTCCTTATACACCAGAGAGTATTTTTTCGATCCCCGGCCCGGCCATTCGACCAACGAAGGTGCTGCCCACGAGCGCCATCGGCAGGGTCGGCGGAGCTGTGCCGCTGCGTGAAAACCCGTTGGCAAGCCCGCATTCTGTTCGGGCTGTGTGACAACACTCGGCATTCACCAAAATCAGCCCGAAACGGGGTCTGTCGTGGCTCTCTCGTGGACTTGCGTACCGTAGTTGCCATTTCGCGGACCTGAGCGCGACAAGACAGATCGCAGCTTGGGGGTTTTCACAGCCCCGGTCGTTTCCTTCTGCAAGAGCGCGAGGCCCGATCGGTCCATGCCGACTCGTTCCTTTGCTGCCACCTGGTGCTCAGCACACCTACGGATATCCGCAAGCTTTCAGGAGTACAGGCGCCATCCGGGACGAAAACGCTTGATGCAATGTGAGCATTAGCCGACGCTGTGGTCAGCCCGCCGACCAGTTGAGGATTGTCGGATGGATTTTCTGGATAGAGAACGACTGGCGCCGCTGTATGCACGCGAACTCGCGCTGTTTCATGCGCGGATTCCGAAATCATTGGCTGCGCGTGAAATCGCGCGGGGATTCATGCCCGACGGCGTGCCTATGTCCTGGATGTCAGCATTTTTCAGCCATCCCCCGGTTTTTGTCGACGCCGGCGAAGGAAGCATTTTTCGCGATGTTGATGGCAATGCCTTTATCGATTTCAATCTTGCGGACCTGTCGAATACCGTCGGATACGGCAATACCGCTGTTGCCAAGGCTCTTGTCGATTGTGCGACCCGGGGCATCCAGTATTTGCAGCCATCCATGGACGCGATCGCGGTGTCTGCCGCGCTGGCCGCGCGGACCCAAATGCCGTTCTGGCAATACACGGGCACCGCGTCCGCTGCGAATATCGAGGCCATCCGAATTGCACGTGCCTACACCCGGCGCGAAAAGGTAGTGCTTTTCACCGGCAAGTACCACGGCCATATCGACACAACGCTGGCCAAAGGCGGTGGCCCGGAAAGCAACGAACCGGCCCGCCCCTCCAGCATGGGTGTGTCTGCCCGTGCGACCGCCGATACGGTCAATGTCGCCTTCAACGATCTGGACCAACTGAAGGCCGCGCTGGACAAAGGCGATGTTGCGCTGGTCTTGATCGAACCCGCACTGACCAACTGTTCGCTCGTGTTGCCCGACGCAGGCTTTCTGGAAGGGGCATACGAGATGACCCGCGCTGCCGGTGCGTTGTTCGCCCTCGACGAAACCCATACCCTGCAAATGGCGTACGGCGGGTTGATCGGCGAACGCGGTCTGGAGGCGGATATCCTGACACTCGGAAAGGGATTCGGGGCTGGCGTGCCCCTGGGGGCATACGGGCTGACGCCGGAACTCGCCCGCTTCATTGACAAGCACCAGGACGGCGACACGGTGCCCGAACCCGGTATCGCGCTTGGCGGCACGACCTATGCAAACGCACTGTCTTTGGCGGGTGCACGCGCCATGCTGGACGAGGTCGCCACGTCCGACGCTCACAGCCGCATAGCAAAACTCGGCGCGCGCCTTGCTGATGGTCTGGACGGGATCATCGCCCGCCACGGCCTGCCCTGGCGTGCGTTTCGCTATGGGCCGCGATCCGGTTTTTGCCTGTCGCCCACATTCCCCCGCACATACGGCGAGGCGATACGCTCGGTACATGCAGACTTTTACAATCTCCGCCACACGTATCTTGCCAATCGCGGCATCTGGGACGCGATCGTGTCAGCAGGCCCTCAAGTCTCGTTCGCGCACACCGAACAGGACGTCGACCGATACATCGAGGTTTGCTCGGAATTGATGGACGAGATTGCTGCAGCATGACCTTTGCCGTGTTGGCAGAGGGGGACTCACTTTGCGGTCAGATCTTGAGTCAATCTGGCATTAGCGATGGTGACCAGCTTGGCAAGAGGCTTGATACCGGACGAGAAATGGTCGCTTCACTATGGCGATCCGCGCCCCGAACACGCGTACATCCATGAACCATCGCCTTGTTCCGGGCGGGATTCTCTGGATCACGCGCATCGGGTCGCCCTTGAGCGACCCGCTGGACGAGTTCGGGAAGTGGCCGGCAACCGCGCGTTGACAGCCGAGTCGGACAGGCAGAGATGCTGCGCCGCGCGCTCTAGGCTTGCGTCATTGGCAAGACATAGCGGTACCTCAAGCCGGCTCGGTGTCGGACGCTGGTCACATGTCGTGTCATGAACCAACGCGGTGACGGCGACGGACAATTCCGCCATCTCCCAGTCAGGCGGTTCGCGACCGTCCCGAACGACCGGGATGAGCGATTTTGTCTTGTTAAGCGTTCGGGTAAAAGCCGCGCTGAAGATCAGCCCATGCCGGCGCGCCTTCTTCATGACGCCGCGGAGATCCGGGATCGGAACCTCTGACCATCGCTTGTCGCCTCTTGAAACGGTCACGGCCCAGAGCAGCATAGGCTTCAAGGCGAAAGCGGGCGTTACCTTCTACAATCACGAGCGGCCCCACGCCGCCTATGCGGATAGCCGCCCGCCGTGGTCTGCTTCGACCGGATCAAAACCGAACAGCAGGGGCAGAGAGGATCATAAATCGCGCCGGACACCGTCCAAGAGATGGGGCGTAATTCCTTGTCCTTATCCTGACCCTAACGGGCGTTCCCCCTCAATTATTGACGCCTCACCTGTCGGTAATCTTGAGGATGATCGGGACGATCAAAACAAGTGCAAAGATCCGGACAAAATGGTGCACCGCGACATAGGCGGGATCATAGCCCAGCGAAAGGCCGATGGCGGCCATGGCCTCGACCCCTCCGGGCGCGTAGGCGATCCAAACCTGCCCAAAGGAAAGGCCGGTCGCGGCACTGGTCAGCGCCGCGAAGACAAGAGAGCAGAGGATCGCGGCGCCGACCACCGCCAGCCCCGCCACGGCGAAGCGTTTGGTTTGCTGGAGAGTGACAAGGCTCATCCTCGTTCCAAGCACGGCGCCGGTAACGGCAAAGGCAGCGAAGGTGATCCAGCCGGGCGCGATGCCGTCGATCAGACCGGCTGCGTGGCCTCCGGCGCTTATGACCATTCCAGCCAGCAGGCTGGCGGCGGGCAGCCGAAGGTACCCCCCGATCTTGCCCAGCAGCGTCGCTGCGGCCAG
>JAUIDM010000558.1 GCA_030428915.1 Alphaproteobacteria bacterium
GCCGTTCGATGAAGGCGCGCAGCCATTTGCGCACGTCGCGCCGCCCGCGATAGGCCCGCCAGAAGTCGACCGTGGCGCCACCGGTTTCGACCACGCCTTGCAGAAGCGGATAGAACGCATCGGATTTCAGGACCACCCGGATCGCCTCATGCGTCGCATGGCGGATCTTGAGCTGTTCGACATTCGGTCCCGCCATGCGCGCGGCATGCGCCTTGTCCTCGGGTACGAAGGGGTCATAGAGCATGACGACATGGTGGATATAGGGGATCGCCGCCGCCGCATCGAGAAACGGCATGGCCTCCCAGTTCGACTTCCGAACCGAGAAGGGAAAGCGTTTTTCAAAGGGTGCGATGACCGTGTTCATCGTGCTTTGCGGGCTGAAGGCCAGAACGGTCGAGCCGGGGATGAGCGGCGCGTAGTTCAGTGCCGCGAAGGCGCCCATCGACGCCCCCATCAGCACGACCCGGCGGAACCGGGCAAAGAAGCCGAGGTCGGAAAGCCGCTTCAGAAGCTCTGGGGCGGTCGGAGCGCGGAACCAGTCCTTGGCATGGCTCTGCACGCCCAGAACCGAATAACCCAGCGTCGCCAGCCGCCAGTCCATCCAGGGCGCGCGTGGCCAGCCTTCGTCGATCGTGGCGAGGTTGTCGAAGCTGACGATCAGCACATCGCCGCGACCTTCGAACCACAGGCCCGCATGATCGCCCGAGATACGGAATCGCGGCGCTGTCAGCGCTTCTTCCGCCGTCAGTTCCGGCGGCGGATCGAGCGGCGGGCGTTCGGTCTGGGTTTCCTCGTCCTCTTCGGCCATCACCGTGTCCATCGCCAGAAATCCGATACGGCAGCAGCCTGGTCGGTCTCGGCCATTCCGGGTGCCGCGAGCACCGTCCCGAAGGGCCAGAAGATCACGTCGGAAATCTGAAGATCGCCCAGTGTCTTCTGCAATCCCGCGCGGTGGTTGCGGCAGCCGATGAACAACTCCGCCTCCCCCCTCAGGTTCTCGACCCCGCCGCGCGCCTCGATCACCGGCCCACGCCCCAACCGCAGCCTCAGCCGCGATCCTTCCAGAGACAGCATGACCAGTTCGCGGCCACGTTCATGCACGGGCGCTTCACATTCGATCCCGATCGCTCCGCCGCGATCCTTTGCCGTCAGCATGCCGTCGGCCTCGTTCAGGAAGAAGAGGTTTCCGCCATCCTGTGCATGGACCGAAAACAGCGTCCGGCCATCGCGGGCGGGTGATGAATAGAGCATCGCCACGCTGAATGCTGCCGCATCGGGCGCCACGCCCGCGACCGAGTAGCCGCAATTGATCTTCTGCCTGAACAGCATCGCAGGGAATGCACCGGCGTCGCTGAACCGCCCGTTGCCGGTATTGGGGCGGGACGGTAGGGCCACATGCCTGCCGCACATGCTGTGCCATTCGGTGACCGGTGCGTCGGCCCCGACGCCGTCACGGTGCACCTTCGCGGCGCGCGCCGAAAACCAGATGGCGCCGCCGGGGCGCAGGCGATCGGCAAGCCGCTCGCCCTCATTTCCCAGGAGGACGCCCTCAGGCAGGTCACCCGACAATTGCAGCATCAGACCCTCCGCTCAGCCCCGGTCTCGGCTTCTTCCATTGCAGCCATTTGCGCGGCGGTTCCT
>JAUIDM010000559.1 GCA_030428915.1 Alphaproteobacteria bacterium
CGCGCGGCGTCGGGGCCGCGGCCTCCGTCGCGCCTGTAACGTCCGTTGTTTTGTCAGTCATGTTCTACTCCCGTTCCCGTTGGAAATAGCGCTCACAACTGTCTCAGAAAACCGTGCCCCAACCCACGGCTCTCTGGGAGCGGCGGCTTACGCGATGGCGGAGTTTCCTGAGGTTTCGGGCAAATAACGCTGTCAGCAAAACGTATGGCAAACGTCGGCCAAACGTATGGCAAACCGTCGGGCACAAGCCCTTTCCAGCTGGCTGAAGCGTCCTTGCGTTTATAGAGATTAACAACAGGCCGTCGGCTCCGGCGGAACCGTCGGCACGCCTAGAGCGGAGGCAAGTCCGTGACCTCGCCATCCCGGATAACCCCCGGATCATAGGCCTTCCGGGCGAAGACCTCGCGGACCATCGGTTCGAAGTGGCTGAGCGGTTTCGACCGGTAGCCGGGATCGAAGGAGGACTGGTCCCAGCGCTCGCAGAATTCGGCGCAGGCGTCGAAACAGGGATGATCCCTGAACCGGTCGCGGGCGTTCCTGTCCCAGCCGTAGTGATGGCCGTAGTACAGCATCTGAAAAATGCCGTGGTGTTCGACCACCCAGGCGACTTCCCAGCGGACAAAGGGCCGGATCACCTCGGCCGACATCCTGTCGTGATTCTGCGGAGCGAGCCCATCACCGATGTCATGGAGAAGCGCGCCGACTATCCAGTCGATATCCGCCCCCTCCTCCTCGGCGCGGGTGGCAGATTGCAAGCCGTGCTCCAGCCGGGTGATCTTATAGCCTTCGAGCGTCATCTCGCCCTGGCGCTCCAGTTCCGAAAGTACGCGGTCGGCCGTCATCCCGAGGAACGGCTTTTCCAGTTCCGCCAGCAGCACATAGTCTTCGGCGGTGCCGTCCTTCATCTGAGTAAACGAGACTTCGCGGGTCATCCGATTTCCTTTTGACCGACATTCCCCAAGTGGACTGCCATCTGCCAGCAAGATCGCTTGATCTTGCCAGTTGATCAAGCGTCTTTCGCTCCGAGCGGTGTCTGCGGTCGCCCAAACGCCCGGAGTCGGGCGGATCAAGCCGCGAACCCGCGTCATCCCGGCTCGGCAGCGCAGTTTTTCAGCGCGGCGGACGGACCTGTCCTGCCGCTTTCGTTCAGTTTGGGTCCGAACCGCGGTCAAGTGCATAGCGGTGGCGCTCGCAAACGGCGGATGGCAGCGAGGATGGCGCGCACCATCGGGCCTGTGACCGCCACCTCGGCCAGCTGGAAGGTGATGGCGCGGGCGTGGCGGACGACGCGGGCTCCGATCTTGATCAGCTTGAGCTGCAGGCTGGTCAACGACCAATCGACCATCGCCTCGGGCAGCTCGATGCAGCGCAGGAAGGTGGCCAGGTTGTAGGCCAGCGCGTGCAGTTGCAGCCGCACCTCGTTGTCGCGAAACTTCCGGCATGACAGCCGCGTCCAGCAGAAGGCATGCTTGCCTTCCTTCTCTATCGGCAGGTAAAGATCAAGCGCTTTCGAACTTTTCCGCTTCTCCGGCTTCGACCATCTTTCGCAGGCTCATGCTTCTCTTCGGGATCGGCTCTTTGGCCCTCCCATAATGGGGTAAGAATGATGAAGCAGAGCAATCTTGA
>JAUIDM010000560.1 GCA_030428915.1 Alphaproteobacteria bacterium
TATCCCTTCGGCACGTTTTCCTGCACGCGGCCGGATTGCACGACCGGCGCGCCGGGCTTCATCGCCTCATCGACATCGGTCACATGTGGCAGAACCTCGAAATCGACCTTGATCAGTTTCAGCGCGGCCTTTGCCGTTGCCGCATCGGTCGCGGCGACAGCGGCGACAGCATGGCCGTCGTAAAGCGCCTTGCCGCGCGCCATGCAGTTTTCCTGCACGTCGCGGATGAAGTCATCTTCCGGCACGGCGAAATCGTCGCCGGTGACGATGGCCTTAACGCCCTTCAGCGCCAGGGCCGCCGTGATGTCGATGCTCTTGATCCGGGCATGGGCATGGGGGGAACGCAGGATGCGGCCGGTCAGCATGCCGGGCGCGGTGGCATCGGCCCCGTACATCGCGCGGCCTGTCACCTTGTCCACCCCGTCGGGGCGGCGGACGCGCGTTCCGACCTGCTTGAATTCGCGGCGGGTATATTCATCCAAGGACATGTCAGGCCCCCCTCATCTCGGCCGCAGCCGCCTGAACGGCGCGGATGATCTTGTCGTATCCCGTGCAACGGCAGAGGTTGCCCGCCAGCCAGTAGCGCAGTTCCTCATCGCTCGGGTCCGGGTTCTTTTCCAGCAGCGCCTTGGCGGCGACCAGAATACCCGGCGTGCAGACACCGCATTGCAAGGCTGCGCCGTCGATGAAATGGCGTTGCAGGGGATGCAATTCGTCGCCATCGGCCATGCCCTCGATCGTCGTGACCTCGGCCCCGTCGGCCTCGGCACCAAGAACAAGGCAGGAGCAGACAAGACGCCCGTTCACCGTCACGGAACAGGCACCGCAATCGCCGGTGCCGCAGCCCTCCTTGGCGCCGGTCAGTCCCAAGCGGTTCCTGAGCACGTCGAGCAGCGTCTCATCCGGCGTGCAGAGGAATTCATACGGATCGCCGTTGATCGTGGTGGAGACATGAAGCTTGGTCATTTCGAACCTCCGGCGCGGGCATAGGCAATCAGGGCGGCACGTTTGGCCAGCGTGCCAGCGGTTTTCGTGCGATATTCCACCGTGCCGCGTTTGTCGTCGATCGGGTTGCAGACGGCTTCGCATTCCTTGGCCATCTTCGCGAGCGCGCCATCATCAAGTTTCGTGCCGACCAGCGCCCTGCCCGCCGCTTCGGCAAGGACCACTGTCGGCGCCACGGCGCCCAGCACAATGCGTGCGGCCTTGACCGTGCCATCGGCATTCAGCTCCAGCGACACACCAGCCGAAGCCACCGCGATGTCCATCTCGGTCCTCGGGATGAAGCGCAGATAGGCGTCGGCCGCGCGTTCGGGCCGCGCGGGCAGGAAGATCGACGTGATGATCTCGCCCTTATTCAGATTCGTCTTGCCGGGGCCGGCGGGAATGTCCGCGACAGGGCAGTCGCGTTCCCCGTCAGGCCCGGCAATCCGGGCGACAGCATTGGCGGCCACCAGCGAGGGCACGGCGTCACCCGCGGGCGAGGCGTTGCAGAGATTGCCAGCCATCGTGCAGCGGCCCTGCACCTGGGTCGAGCCGATAAGCTGCACGCCTTCGGTGACGCCCGGCCATGCGGCGCAGAGCGCGGCATGTTCGCCAATCTCGGCGCCCGAAACGGCCGCG
>JAUIDM010000208.1 GCA_030428915.1 Alphaproteobacteria bacterium
TTGCCGAAGCTGTAGCTCAGCCCCTCGCGTACCGCGAAGGTCAGGAAGAAAGCGTCACGCTCCTGCGAGAATTCCCGTGACACCGACAGAACCTGAAAATCGATGTAGCCACGGGCGCGGTAGAAATCCGTCAGCAATTGCTTGTCGAACTCGACCCGGTCGGCGATGAACGTATCGCGCTGGATCAGGTTGCGCAGCAGCCCCGCCTGCTTGGTCTCCAGAACCTGACGCAGGCGGCGGTCCGAATAGGATCGATTGCCGGTGAAGGACAAACGCTCGATCTCCGTCACGCGACCCTCGCGGATCTCAAAGACCAGATCGACGCGATTGTTGCCGCGATCGATGATCCGCGGTTCCACCCGTGCGGCAAGTCGACCGGCCTGCGAATAGGCTTCGGTGATCGCCCTCGCGTCGGCCTCGGCTTGGGCGGCGGAATAGACCCGCCGGGTCTGTGATTTCACGACACCTGCGAGATCTTCATCCTTCAGTCGCTGGTTGCCTTCGAACGCAACGACATTGATCGTCGCGTTTTCTTCGACCCTGATGACGAGTGTACCGCCGGAAGGGACAAGATCGACACTTCTGAACAGCCCGGATGCCGTCAGCCGCTGCGCGGCATCGTTGAGACCGGCAGCACTGACACTCTCACCCCGACCGATTCCGGCAATATTGGCAATTGTCGCCGGTTCGATCAGCTCGTTTCCTTCCACAACGATACGCGAAAAGGCGTAATTCTGCGCCAGCGCCTGTGTGTAGAAAAGGGCATAAACAATTGAAAACAGAACGAAAACTGCCGTTCTGACCCGGCCCATCAGGGCGAACTCCGTTCCAGATGCGCCCTGCCCGTCCGCCAACATGATCTGCCCCCTGAAAATCCGCCACTGTCGTTGAGGAAAGTGACTACCGGGAAAGACAGACCTTGTCAAAAGCCACGGCGCGCCCCGATGGGACGCGCCGAAGCAAGGGCGATATGAGAATTCGATAGGCGTTAGCGCATGAATTGCATCTCAGGCGCATTCAGATGGGCCAGTTCGGCACCGATCATCGCACCGCCAGCCAGGCCGACGATGATTGCCAGCGGGATAAGGATCCGATCCAGGCCGAGATCGAGTACGAGGGAAAAACCCCGAAATCCGCCTTGAACGTTCTCCATGTCCCATTCCTCCGTGAAGGTTTGATGCAGAAGAAGGTTATGGGGCGATTATGGCGGCATTGCGGCATGCGCCTGTCAGGAAAGGGACGGATCCCCCATCAGACGCAGAAAAGATCGTTGCTCAGCCCGAAGAGCATGAGCGCCAGAACCAGCGTCAGACCGATGGTCATGGCGACGTTCATCACCGCATCCGACGGTGGCCGTCCGCGCGCCCACTCATAGGCGTGAAAAACCAGATGTCCCCCGTCCAGAACGGGAATCGGGAAGAGGTTCAAGAGACCGATGGCTGTCGAGAGCGCCGCGATCATCCAGACAAAGGAGCTGAACCCTGCGCTTGCCGCGGTGGAGGTGGCCTGCGCGATGGCAATCGGGCCGTTGATATTGCAGCTTGAGATCGAGCCCGCGACGATGCTGGAAATGCCGCTGAACGTTCCTTCTACAATACCGTAGGTCTGCCGCAGCCCGATCTGCAATGCCTCGCCGAAGCCCGCCCTGCGCGTGGCAGGATCGAACATGTAGGATGAGCTGATGCCAATCAGATAGGCGGTTTCCAGCCCGCCATCCTGGCCCGGCACAGGACGCGGCCGGGGGGTCAGCGTCGCATCGAAGGTTTCCCCCTCGCGCCAGACTGTCAGCGTGATCGGCGCCCCCTTGCCCTCCCGCACGACCTCTTGCAGGTCGGCAAAACGCGGAACCTCGACGCCGTTCATCGCGATGATGACATCGCCGATCTCAAGACCCGCATCCTGCGCGGCACTCTTCGGCTGTACCGACAAGATCAGGGGCGGCTGCGGGGTCGGCCCGGTGACGGTAACCTCCCGGCCGTCGCGCAGCACGCGGTATTCGGCAGTCGGGCTTTTCGGAACGTCCTCGGTGACTGCATTCAACGCGTTATAGTCAGGCGTCTCCTTACCGTTCACGGCCAGAATTCTGTCGCCCGGCGCAAGCTCGTTCACGACCGGCACGGGGCGCAGCGATGCGATTTCAGGCTCGTTGGTGGCGATGCCGGTAAAGAGCGGCATCGCGGCAAACACGAGGATAGAGAGGATAAAGTTGAAGACAGGCCCGGCGGAAACCGTTGCGGCCCGTGCCCAGAGGGGGGCGCCATGCATGGTGTGGCGGCGTTCCGCGTCCGACAGCCGCGCCATCGTATCCTCATCCGCGCCCGCAGAGGCGGCATTGGCATCGCCAAGGAATTTCACATAACCGCCGAAGGGAACGGCGGCGACCTGCCAGCGGGTACCGCGCCTGTCCACCCGGCTCCACAGCTTGGGGCCGAAGCCGATGGAAAAGACCTCGGCATGTATGCCCGACCAGCGGCCGACGA
Source organism: Alphaproteobacteria bacterium (assembly GCA_030428915.1). Classification (GTDB taxonomy): domain Bacteria; phylum Pseudomonadota; class Alphaproteobacteria; order Rhodobacterales; family Rhodobacteraceae; genus Albidovulum. Next base: position 2,481 of record JAUIDM010000208.1, read on the forward strand.
TGTAGTGGCCGTATTCGTGCACCGCGACGATGATTGACAGCGCCACGACAAAGGCCACAGCCGCCTGTGCAAAATCGAGGGTGGAGGTCAGAAGGCCGGGAAAATCCACGTGTCAGGTCCTCTGCATCTTTTCGATCACCTCGCCCGCCAGACGGCGTGCCTCGCGATCCGTGTCCAAAACCATATCGAGACTTGCGGCCGGATTGCCAAGTGCACCGGTCGCAGAAAGACGCGACAGAACGTCTTCGACCGCACCCGCCATGGCGGTAAAGCCGATGCGTCCGTCAATAAACGCGTCGAGTGCCGCCTCTTTCGCGGCGTTGAAGGCCGCGCCGGACAGCCCGCCCACCGACATGACCTCGCGCGCAAGCCGCAGCGCCGGATAGCGCGCGGGATCTGGGGCGGCGAAGGTCAGTTGTCCGATCTCTGCCAGATTGAGCCGGGCTACAGGCAGTTGCACGCGCTCGGGCCAGTTCAGCGCATAGCCAATCGCATGGCGCATGTCAGGCACGCCAAGGTGGCCGATCACGCCGCCGTCGCGGAATCCGACCAGCGCATGAACAAGGGATTCGGGGTGGACCAGCACTTCTATTTGCTCAGACGAAATACCGAAGAATTCATGCGTCTCAATGACTTCCAGTGCCTTGTTGAACATGGAAGCAGAATCGATCGTGATCCTCTGCCCCATCGCCCAGTTCGGATGGGTGGAGGCCTCAGCCACCGTTGCACTGGCCAACCGGTCCAGCGGCCAGTCGCGAAACGCCCCGCCCGAGGCTGTGATGGTGATCCGTTCGACCGCCTCCATCTCTTCGCCCACAAGCGCTTGAAAAACCGCCGAATGTTCGCTGTCCACGGGTAGGATGCGCGCGCCGTGCGCCCGCGCCTCGGCCATCAGAAGCGGGCCGGCGGTCACAAGGCTTTCCTTGTTGGCCAGGGCCAGCGTGCCGCCATGTGACAGCGCCCGGAACCCGGGCGCGAGCCCTGCGGCACCGACGATGCCCGACATAATCCAGTCGGCGGGGCAATCGGCAGCCTCCAGAAGCGCATTCTGCCCCGCTGCGGCGGCGATTCCCGACCCCGCCAGCGCGCCCTTGAGGTCGGGCAGCAGAGCATTATCGGCGATGACGGCCATTTCGGCCCTCAGCGCGCGGGCCTGTTCGGCCAGACGCGCGACATTGCGCCCGCCGGTTAGGGCGACCACGCGGTAGGCATCCGGCCCACCCTGACGCATCAACAGGTCAAAGGTGCTCTCTCCGATGGAGCCGGTGGCGCCGAAGACCGAGACGCTGCGCATGGGATCAGAACCGGACGACGGGCACATCCGTCAACTGCGCCACGAGAAGCATGAACAGCGCGGCCCCGAGCACACCGTCGAACCGGTCCATCAGGCCCCCATGTCCGGGAATGAGGTTCGAGGAATCCTTGACCCCGGCCCGCCGTTTGATCGCGCTTTCGGCGATGTCGCCAAGCTGCGAGGCAAAGGCCAGAAGCGCCGAAATCCAGATCAGGTCGCGTCCGGCGGTGGAGACGAACAGAAAGGCCACGCCGACGAGAGCGGCGGCAATCCATCCGGCGGCGGTTCCCGACCATGTTTTCTTGGGGCTGAAACGCGGCCAGAACTTCGGCCCGCCAAAGACGCGGCCCGCGAAATAGCCCGCGATGTCCGTCACCACGACGACAAGGATCAGCCAGAGCAGCCAGAGCATCCCGTAGCCCTCGCGGAAGGCAACAAGGCCGTAGCTCGCCGCCATGATCATAGCCGCGTATATCCCGTAGTCGGGCTTCATCGGCCGACCCGGCCGGACGAGCCCCGCCAGAACCGGCAGTGCCAGAAGCGGCATGTGCAGCGGATTGCGGGTGTAGAGAACCGCGGCCAGAGAGACCGCTGCGAGAATACCGAGCAGCACCGCCTCAATCGGTCGCCCGCGATCGGTCATGGCGGCCAGTTCCCAGACCATCAGACCGGCCGCGACCACGGCAAGGCCCGCGAACCAGACGCCGCCCATCCAGATCAGCGTAAGCCCGCCCAAAGCCATCACCGCGCCTGAGATCAGACGCGGTGCAAGATCGGCCCATTTGCCGGCAGTGGAATTCATGCCGTCATCGCCCCGCCGAAGCGGCGCTCGCGGTCGGTGAATCGGTTCAGGATGGTCGACAGTTCTTCGGCAGTGAAATCGGGCCAGAGCGTGTCGGTGAATTCATATTCGGAATAGGCGCATTGCCAAAGCAGGTAGTTGGAGATGCGCGTCTCGCCACTGGTGCGGATCACCAGATCGGGGTCCGGCAGGTCGTGGGTGTCCAGCCGCGCCTCCACCGCGTCCTCGTCCACCGAGTCGGGCGACAGGCGGCCCGCCGCGACATCTTCGGCGATCTGCCGGGCGACGCGGGTCAATTCGTCCCGCCCGCCATAGTTGATCGCGACGGTCAGGTGCAGCAGGTCGTTGTCCCTTGTCCGCGCCTCGATCCCTTCCATCAGCTTTTGCAGCTTCTTGTCCAGCCGCTTGCGTTCGCCGATGAAACGCAGTCGAACGCCTTCGGTCGAAAGTCGCTCCGCCTCGGACTGGATATAGCGGGCGAAGATGGTCATCAGACCGATGACCTCCTCGGTCGAGCGTTTCCAGTTTTCGGTAGAGAAGGCGTAGAGCGTAAGGTACTTGATCCCAAGCCCCGGCGCGGCCTCGACGATGGAACGCACGCGTTCCGCGCCGCGCCTGTGGCCGACAAGGCGCGGCCAGCCCCGACTGGTCGCCCAGCGGCCATTGCCATCCATGATGATGGCCACATGCGCCGGAACGCTGCCCGTGATGTCCTTCGCGGCCATCGGCCTGCCCTTTCCGCCCCCGAAGACCTGCCGGTCCTCAGACCTGCATGATCTCAGCCTGTTTCTCTTCCAGCGCCTTGTCGACAAGCGCGATGTGCCGGTCCGTCATGGCCTGAACCTCGTCATGCCAGAACTTCTGGTCATCCTCGCTCATGCCGTCGGCCTTGGCCTTCTTGATCTGGTCCATGCCGTCGCGGCGCACATTGCGAATCGCTACACGAGCATTTTCGGCATATTGTGCCGCAACTTTGGTCAATTCGCGGCGGCGCTCCTCGTTCAGCTCCGGTATCGGCAGCATGATGATGGTGCCGTTGAGCTGCGGGTTGATGCCAAGCCCGCTTTCGCGGATCGCCTTTTCGACCTTGCCGACGAGCCCCTTGTCCCAGACGTTGATCGTGACCATGCGCGGTTCGGGAACGTTGATGGTGCCCACCTGGTTGATCGGTGTCATCGCGCCATAGGCATCGACCATCACCGGCTCCACCATCGTGGCCGAGGCGCGGCCGGTCCTGAGAGAGCCGAATTCGTGGCGCAGCGCACCCATCGCACCGTCCATGCGGCGCTCAAGGTCATCTGTGTCAATCTCTATATCGTCGGACATGGGGATATACCGTCTCGTGCTCGTAAGTTTTTCGTTTTGCGCCCTTTAGCACGAAACCGCGCCGGAAGGGTAGAATTTCAGCCACCGACCAGAGTGTAGGTTCCCGCACCCGACAGGATACCACGGAAACCGCCCGGCTCATCGAGCGAGAAGACGATGATCGGCAGGTGGTTGTCGCGGGCCAGCGCGATGGCGGACGCGTCCATCACACCCAGATGCTTTTGCAAGACTTCGTCATAGCTGACCCTGTCATAGCGCGTGGCATCTGCGTGCTTGACCGGGTCCTTGTCGTAGACCCCGTCCACCTTGGTGCCCTTGAAAATCGCCTCGCAGCTCATCTCGTTGGCGCGCAGGGTCGCGGCAGTGTCGGTCGTGAAGTAAGGGTTGCCGGTGCCGGCGGCGAAGATGCAGACCCGTTTCTTCTCCAGATGCCGGACCGCACGGCGGCGGATATAGGGCTCGCAGACCTGATCCATCGGGATCGCGCTGATCACGCGGGTATGGATGCCAAGTGCCTCCAGCGCGGCCTGCATCGCCAGCGCGTTCATCACGGTGGCGAGCATTCCCATGTAATCGGCCGTCGTCCGTTCCATCCCCTGGGCTGACCCTTGCAGGCCGCGGAAGATGTTGCCGCCGCCGATGACCATGCAGATCTCGACGCCCAGATCGTGGACCGATTTCACCTCAGCAGCTATGCGGTTCACGGTGGGCGGGTGCAGGCCGTAACCCTGATCGCCCATCAGGGCCTCGCCGGAGATTTTCAGAAGAACGCGTTTATAGGTGACTTTCGGTTCCTGTGACGCGTCCATGCTCTGCTTCCCTTGCCGCCCCGTTCGATCGCGCGCAAAATGGAGGAAATCGGCGGCAGGTTCAACCGGGCTCGGGCGGAAACTCCGACCGGTGCTTTCCACATGACGGGCGCTTTGTTAAGATTGACGGGCAAGACACTGAAGAAAAAATATAAAATTGACAGCGAGCTTCCGGTTGTCATTGCCGGGGCGACAGCCTCCGGCAAGTCCGCACTGGCACTGGAGATTGCGGAGTGTCAGGGCGGAACAATCGTGAATGCCGACGCGTTGCAGGTCTGGGCCTGCTGGCGGGTGCTTTCCGCCCGCCCATCGCAAGCGGAGGAGGCGCGCGCCCCGCATCGGCTTTACGGTCACCTGCCACGGGAAGCGGATTATTCCGTTGGCCACTGGCTGCGAGAGGTGGCGGAGATCCTGCGTGGACCGGAGCGCCCGATCATCGTGGGCGGAACCGGACTCTATCTGACCGCTTTGACCGAAGGTCTGGCTGAAATACCACCCGTGCCTGCCGCAATCCGGGCCGAGGCAGATGCCCGCATGGCAGAACGGGGTCACGAGGCGATGCTGTCGGAACTGGACCCCGGAACCGCGTCGCGCATCGACGGGCGAAACCCAGCCCGCGTGCAGCGCGCCTGGGAGGTTCTGACAGCGACCGGCCGGGGGCTGGCCGACTGGCAGACGGAAACCCGTGCTCCGCTGTTGCCGCCTGACGCCTGTACCGCGATTGTCCTTGATGCGGAGCGTGACTGGCTGGCCGACCGGATCGACCAGCGCTTCGAGACGATGGTCGAGGCCGGCGCGCTGGATGAGGTCCGGGATGTCCTTGGCGATTGGTCGCCCACCGCGCTCTGGGCGAAGGCGATCGGGGCACCGGAACTCGTCCGCCACCTGCGCGGAGAGATCACACTGCGCGAGGCCATCACGGCCGCGCAGGCCTCCAGCCGCCAATATGCGAAACGCCAGCGCAGTTGGTTCCGAAGCCGGATGCGGGGCTGGCGCTGGAT
>JAUIDM010000209.1 GCA_030428915.1 Alphaproteobacteria bacterium
ACGCATATTTCGCGGCATAGGACAGGATCGTCACATCCTTGTGCCCCTCGGCCTCCAGCGCCCGGCGCATCGCGCCGATACGGCCGTCCATCATGTCCGAGGGCCCGAGGATATCCGCCCCCGCTTCGGCCTGTGCTAGCGCCATCCTCACCAGCGCCTCGATCGTCTCATCGTTCAGGATCACCCCGTCGCGAACCAGCCCGTCATGTCCGTTGGCGTTGTAGGGGTCGAGGGCGACATCGGTCATCACGACAACCTCCGGCACAGCCGCCTTGATTGCGCGCACCGCCCTGTTCGAAAGATTTTCCGGGTTCCAGGCCTCGTCGCAGGTCTCCGTCTTCAGCGCAGGGTCAGTATAGGGAAAGAGGCAGATCGCCGGAATTCCTAGCTTCGCAGCATCCTCGGCGGCCCGCACAACGCCATCCACCGTCAGCCGCGACACGCCGGGCATGGAGGCGACCGGCGCGTCCGCGCCCGGCACATCGGTCACGAACAGGGGCCAGATCAGGTCCTTCACGCTCAACCGGTTCTCGGCCACAAGGTCGCGCAAGGCGGGGGTGCGGCGCAGGCGGCGAAAGCGGGTCAGGGGGAAAGGCGCATGGATCGGCGGCATGTCTCGGCTCCGGTCTGTGTTTCGTCAACGGCTTACATGGATTGTCGCGCATCACAAGGGTGGAAACCGTCGCAGCACGAGGATAGCATCCGCTACAATGCATACAGGCGGGGACAGGAATTGGACTGGACAACACTGATCTTCGACCTCATCGATCTGAGGTCGTTCTCCAATCTCTGGTACTGGATAGCCCTTGCCGTCACCTGGTCGACTGCCTCGCATTGGGTGCTGGGCGTGCCCTATGACATGGTCCTGCGCGCGCGGCGCGTGGGCGGGCAGGCCGAGACCGACCTGGAGGATATGGTACGCATCAATGTGAACCGCATTCTCTATATCGCGCGTGAGGCCGGGGTGATCCTCATTGCATTCTTCGCTTTCGTTCTCACCACGTTGATGCTTCTGGGGTTCATCTATCGTGTCGAGTTCTGCCAGGCCGTTTTGCTGATTGCCGCGCCCCTTTCGGTTGTCGCGCTGATCAGTGTCAGCACCGCCCGGCGGATCGAATCGACCGGCGAGCGGGGCGAGGCCCTGCGCCGCCGCCTGTCTGTGCACCGGGTCGGTGTGCAGATCATCGGCATGCTGTCGATCTTCGTCACCGCCTTCTGGGGGATGCTGCAGAATTTCAACGTCTCGATCCTGCCTGGTTGACACCGGCGCCGGTGCCGCTAGGTGGGGGCGATGACCACGACCGCCCATATCACCCTCTCTGGGGCCCCCGAAGGCTATGACGCCCGGCTTCTTGCCGAGGAATTTGCCAAGGGCGCGCCGGTCTGCCATATCGCACGCGATGACAAGCGGATGGAGGCGATGCGGGCGGCGCTCGCCTTTTTCGCGCCGGGTGCGATGGTGCTGACCTTTCCGGCATGGGATTGCCTGCCCTATGATCGCGTATCGCCCAATGCCGACACATCTGCCACCCGGATGGCAACGCTGGCCGCGCTGGCGCAGGGTTTGCCGGGACCCTTCATCCTGCTGACGACGCTGAATGCCGCGACCCAGAAACTGCCTGCGCGCGGCGTGCTGCAAGCGTCCTCCTTCACCGCCCGCGTTGGAAATCGCATCGACGAAGGCGCCCTGCGCGACTTCCTCGTCCGCATGGGGTTCAGCCAGAGCCCGACGGTGACGGAACCCGGCGACTACGCCATCCGGGGCGGCATCATCGACATCTATCCGCCGGGTGAGGGCGGGCCGGTCAGGCTCGATCTCTTCGGCGACGTTCTGGACGGCGCACGACGCTTCGATCCGGCGACGCAAAGGACGACCGAGAAGCTGTCCGTCGTGGAACTGGCGCCCGTGTCCGAAGTGATCCTTGATGACGCCGCGATCACCCGGTTCCGTCAGAACTACCGCATCGAATTCGGCGCCGCCGGCACCGACGACCCGCTTTACGAGGCCGTCAGCGCGGGCCGCAAACACGCCGGGATGGAGCATTGGCTGCCCTTCTTCCATGAACGGCTTGAGACACTCTTCGACTACTTGCCCGGTGCGTCCATCATGCTCGACGATCAGATTACACCCGCCCGCGATGCGCGGTGGGAGGGGATCGCGGACCAGTACGACACGCGGCTGGAGGCGATGAAGCGCAAGGATCGGCTGGATTCGGTCTATAAACCCGCTGCGCCGGGATTGCTTTATCTCGACGATGCTGCCTGGGATGCTGCCCTCGCCGGGCACCGCGTTGTCCATCTTGTCGAACTTCCACAGGCGACGGGGCCGGGCGTTCTCGATGCGGGCGGGCGCATCGGGCGCAACTTCGCGCCGGAACGGCAGCTGGAGAATATAAACCTTTTCAGCGCTCTGGCCGATCATCTGAATGCGCGGCGCGCTGTCGGGCAGGTCATCGTCGCCTCGTATTCCGACGGCGCGCGCGAGCGTCTTAAGGGGCTTCTGGAGGATGAGGATGTGCACGGCGCCACACTCATCCGCGACATCCGCGATCTGCCCGAAGGCAAGGGTGGCTTGTACCTGGCCGTCTGGGCGCTTGAACACGGGTTCGAGGGAAAGGGCCTGACGGTCATTTCCGAGCAGGACGTGCTTGGCGACCGGCTGATCCGGGGGGCGAAGAAAAAGCGCAAGGCGGAAAACTTCCTGACCGAGGCGCAGTCGCTCTCACCCGGCGATCTCGTCGTCCATGTTGATCACGGGGTCGGGCGCTATACCGGGCTGGAGACCATTCTGGCCCTTGGTGCGCCGCATGATTGCGTGGCGCTGGAATATGCCGGCGGCGACCGGTTGTTCCTGCCGGTCGAAAACATTGAACTGCTCAGTCGCTACGGGCATGAGGAAGGGCTGCTCGACAGGCTCGGCGGCGGGGCATGGCAGGCGAAGAAGGCACGGCTGAAGGAACGCATCCGCCAGATCGCGGAACGGCTGATGCGGGTGGCCGCCGAACGGCTCCTGCGCAAGGCGCCGATCCTTGAGGCGCCGCATCACGAATGGGATGCCTTTTCGGCCCGCTTTCCCTATCAGGAGACCGACGACCAGCTTTCGGCCATCGACGAGGTGGTGGACGATCTGGCCGAGGGGCGGCCGATGGACCGGCTGATCGTCGGTGATGTGGGCTTCGGCAAGACCGAGGTGGCAATGCGCGCTGCCTTCATAGCGGCACTGTCAGGCGTGCAGGTGGCCGTCATCGCGCCGACCACGCTTCTTGCGCGTCAGCATTTCAAGACCTTTGCCGAACGCTTCCGCGGGACGGCGATCACTGTCCGGCCGCTGTCGCGTTTCGTCTCTGCCCGTGATGCACAGGCCACGCGCGAAGGCCTGGCCGAGGGTACCGTCGACATCGTCATCGGCACCCACGCGGTGCTCGCCAAACAGGTGAAGTTCCGCAATCTCGGCCTTCTCGTCATCGACGAGGAACAGCATTTCGGCGTGACGCACAAGGAACGGCTGAAGGAGATGCGGTCAGAGATTCACGTTCTGACACTCACCGCCACACCTATTCCCCGCACGCTGCAACTGTCGCTGACCGGCGTGCGCGACCTCTCTATCATCGGCACGCCGCCGATCGACCGTCTGGCGATCCGCACCTATGTCAGCGAGTTCGACAGCGTGACCATTCGCGAGGCCCTTCTCAGGGAACGCTATCGCGGCGGGCAGTCGTTCTACGTCGTCCCGCGTATCAAGGACTTGCCGGATATCGAAGAGTTCCTGAAGACCCACGTGCCCGAGGTCTCTTACGTCATCGCCCATGGCCAGATGGCCGCGGGCGAACTGGATGAGCGCATGAATGCCTTCTATGACGGGCAGTACGACGTGCTGCTGGCCACGACCATTGTCGAAAGCGGCCTCGATATTCCCACGGCCAACACGATGGTCGTGCACCGGGCGGACATGTTCGGGCTGGCGCAGCTTTACCAGATCCGGGGCCGGGTCGGGCGGTCCAAACTGCGCGCCTATTGCTATCTGACGACGAAACCCCGCACGCCGCTGACGCCCAATGCCCAGAAGCGCCTGCGGCTTCTCGGGTCACTCGACTCGCTCGGCGCCGGATTCTCGCTCGCCAGCCAGGACCTGGACCTGCGCGGCGCGGGCAACATTCTGGGCGAGGAACAGTCGGGCCATATCAACGAGGTGGGCTACGAACTGTATCAGGCCATGCTGGAAGAGACGATCGCGCGGATCAAGGCGGGCGATCTCGATACGCCGACGGCCGAGGATGGCCAATGGTCGCCGCAGATCAATCTCGGCGTGCCGGTTATGATCCCGGAGGCTTACGTACCCGACCTCGACGTGCGGCTTGGTCTTTACCGGCGGCTCTCGTCGCTGACGACCAAGGTCGAACTGGAAGGGTTTGCCGCCGAACTGATCGACCGCTTCGGCCCTGTGCCGAAAGAGGTTAACACGCTCCTCCTCGTCATGCGGATCAAGGCGATGTGCCGCCGTGCCCATATCGGGCGGCTCGATGCTGGCCCGAAAGGGGCGACCGTCCAGTTCCACATGGATAAATTCCCAAATCCCAGCGGCTTGGTGGATTATCTCCAGGCGCAGAACGGACTTGCCAGGATCAAGGACAACAAGGTCATCGTGCGGCGCGACTGGGCGCGCGACAGCGACAAGATCAAAGGGGCCTATGCCATCGCCCGCGATCTGGCCGAAAAGGTGAAGGTGGCGGCCCGATAAGGGAAAGGCGGCAACCCCGGGATGGGTCACCGCCTTTTGGCCAAGGGCAGGGACAGGCCCCGGCCGCTGGCCCGGTTACCAGACACACCCGTCGACATCGCACCAGGAGTCGACGCTGAAAGACATCACCAACTACCCAACCAGTGCGATTGGCGACGACATGCCGCGAACCTGACCCGAGTATTGTGACACCCCACCGGACCGTTTTAGGCTGCCCGCTGGACAGCGCCGGCTCCATGTCTGGACCAAGCAGCGCGGCGGTACAATCTCCGGGCCCTGTTATCCGATAACATCCGGGCGCGGCACCAGCCGCATCAGCAGAAGGGCGATGAACGAACAGCCCAAAACGCCCGCCATCAACGGCACCGGCGTGCCGTCGAATGCCAGACCGATCGGCACGGCGACAATGACCGACAGGACCGTCGCCAAGGCGGCAACTATGGAACTTGCCATACCCGCGATATGGCCCATCGGTTCCAGCGCCAGCGCATTGAGGTTGCCGATGGTCAGGCCTATCATGAAGAAAACCGTGATTGTCCAATAGAGATAGAGCCAGAAGTTCATGCTTTCCGGCACAAGGCCGAAGAGAAACACCGCGAGGATGATCGTGGAGTTCACGGCCTGCGCGGCGAAGGTCGCGCTGACCATGAACCGCATGCCAAGTCGCGGCACAAGGCGCGCGTTCAGCATGCTTGCCGTCCCTGCAAAGAGCGCGATGACCGCGAACCATTTCGGAAAGCTCTCGGCCCGGCCGAAACTCTGGTCGAAGACCTGCTGGGTTGATGAAAGCGTGGTGAAGAGCGCCGCGAAGGCCAGTGTCTGGACCAGTGTCACCGACATGACGAGACGATGTGTCACGACCTCTCGCGCGGCTTCGAGAAGCGAGGTCGGTGAAAAAGGCCGACGCCTTTCGACGGGCAGGGTTTCGGCCTGACGCAAGAGGAACCATGAGATGGCGACAATGGCGAACAGCACGAAGGCCACAAAGATCCCGCGCCAGCCGAAACCGGCGATGATATAGGCACCGAAGAGCGGGGCGACGGCGGGCACCAGCGTGAAGACCATCATCACGAAGGAAATCAGCCGGGCCATTTCCCGGCCCGCATAAAGGTCGCGGATCAGAGCGACACCGGCAATTCGCGGCCCTGCGACGCCCAGCCCCTGAAGGATCCGAGCAGCGAGTACCAGTTCCAGTGTCGGCGCAACCCAGGCGAGCAGGGCGCCGATGGAATAAAGCACGGCCCCCCCAAGGATCACCGCCCGCCGCCCGAACGTGTCGGACAGGGGCCCTGTCACGAAGGTGCCGATCCCCATGCCCAGGACAAAGCTCGTGATGATCAGTTGCGCCCGGTTCGGCGCATCTGGTGTCAACTCCTGCGCGATCTCCGGCATCGCGGGCAGCATCGCGTCGATGGAGAAGGCCGTCATCGCGAAGAGCATCGCGAGAAGGGCGACGAACTCAACGATCGGTAGCCGGCGGATCGGGTTGGCGTCGGGGATGGCTGTCATCGTTCCGCATCCTGTTGCCGTTCGGCAATGCGGCCGATCAATTCCTCGATGATCTCGTTCCAGGTTTCCGTCGGCTGCGCGCCCTGCAACACATGCTGGTTGGCGATGACGAAGGTCGGCACGCCGGTTACGCCGCGTTCGCGGGCATGGGCATCGCGGGCGCGGATGTCTTCAACATCTCCGTCACCTTCCAACAGACGGCGCATCATCGCACGGTCAAGACCGACCTCTCCGGCGATATCGGCCAGCACATCGGCATCGCCCACGTCGCGCCCGTCGCGCCAGAGCGCACGGAACAGGGCTGCAACCATCGGCGTCTGCCGCCCTTCCAACCCCGCCCAGTGGATCAGTCGGTGCGCGTCGAGTGTGTTCGGAGTCTTCGCGATCTTGTCGAAGTTCAGTTCAACTCCTGCCCGTTCGGCATGCTGCACAAGCGGCGCGTAGGCGCGCACGGCCCCCTCCTTGCCGCCAAACTTTGCCTCCATATAGGAGCGCCGATCCATGCCGTCTTTCGGCATCTCGGGGTTTAGCTGGAAGGGATGCCACTCGATGGTAAAGGGATGATCGGCGTGTGCCTCCAGTGCCCGGTCGAGATAGGCCTTGCCGACATAGCACCAGGGGCAGGCAATGTCAGAGAGAATATCAAGCCGGATCATTGGGTTTCCTTCCATTCTTCGCGTAATGCGCGCCGGTTTATCTTGCCGTTCGGCGTGATCGGGATGGTGTCGCGGCGGAGATAGAGACGAGGGCGCTTGTAGCGCGCGAGGCAGGCTTCCGCATGGGGCGGCAGCGCCGTTTCCTCGGCATCGCCAGCATAAAACAGCGCGATGATTGAGGTGTCGGCCTTGATTTGCAGTTCGACCGCGGCACTGGCGGCAATGCCCGGATGCGAATTCATCGCCGCCTCGATCTCGACCGGTGACACCCGAAACCCGCCCGCATTGATCATGTCGTCGGCCCGGCCGAGCGTGGTGACAGCGCCATCCTCGGCCATCACCACCATGTCACCGGTCTCGAACCAGTCGCCCTCGGGTGCCACGACCGCATCGCCCTCAAGCGTGCCCAGAAAGAGGCCGGGATCGGAACGGTGGACGGCGAGGATGCCCGGTTCACCGCAAGGGACCGGCGCAGCGTCCGGACCGAGAACGGCGATTCGGCGGCCCGGTTGGGCATAGCCTGTAGTCCCCTCAGGGGCTGGCCGGGCCGGAGAGGAGGACAGGAAGGTCGAACATTCCGACATCCCCATCGCCTCATGCAGATCTGTGCCGGTCGCCGCCTGCCAGGCGCCACGCAGGGGGGGCGGCAGCTTTTCGCCCGCAGACAGGCCGTGACGCAGGCGCGGCAGGTTCAGCCGTTGACCCGATTTGAGGATCTTCCGGTAAACGCCCGGAACCGCAGCAAATATGGTTGCGTCGAAGCGTTTGGCCAAAAGCGGCAACATCTCT
>JAUIDM010000561.1 GCA_030428915.1 Alphaproteobacteria bacterium
CGGCCCGATCTTTCCATCGATCTGACCCACCTCGTGATAGCCGAGTTCCTTTAGACGTCCTTGCACCTCCTCGACGGACATCGTCACGCTCGGCGCGACATTGCCCGCGCGCCGCACCCCGAGGAGCTTTGAGGCCGGGTAGCGCTTCACATTGACGGCGTCGTCCTGATTGCCGCCAAGGCCCCAAACCCATTGTCCCTCAATCCGGTCGATGAAGAACACATGGCCTTGCCAGTTGGACGTACCGCGCGGGATTACGCCAATGTCGCCATTCTGGGCGTCCGCCACCTCGACCGGCACACCCCAGTCGAGATAAGACCGCGCTGTCAGCTTCCGAGTCGAGCGGATCCCGGCCCGCTCGAGGCAGTGCCCGACGAATGCCGCGCACCAGGCCACAGAGTCATGTTCCACCCAATCGTGGCCGACCGAGGCATACATCTCCATGATGACGGGATTGTCGGCGGGGCCCGGGCCCTCGGTCGTTCCGATGTAGCTGCGGGCGATATCGAATGGCGTCATGGTTGTCTCCCATGCATGGCAAAACGCCGCCCCGGAGACGGGACGGCGCGCAGGATTTCTGTGAGTGGCGGGCGGTTTATTTCTTGCGGCAGAGCCAGGCCGCGAGCAGAGCTTCCGCCCCGCGCGGACCCAGGTATGCGAGCGTTGCCACGAACCCGGTCGAGACGGGCTGCGACAGGCCGATATAGCGTGCCGCTGCCTCCCCGATCAGCGCCATGCCGACGGCCACGGGGATTTCCCAGAGGAGTTCCTTCCCGAAGAACCGGCGGTTGCCGAGCTTCACCTCGCCCGAATGCCACATGAGCCGCCCGGTGAAGGCACCGATCAGCGTGGTCACCGCCCCACCGAAGAACGAGTTGATCATGTCGATGAACCCACTGTCAGTCATGGGCGTGCCTCCTCAAGCGCCGCCACCCGGGCGGCCAGTTCCTTGACGGCCTCGATCAGAAGGCCGGTGATATTGCCGTAAGCGACGGAGAGCTGACCCGCCTCGTTGTCCCGCACCACTTCGGGCAAGACCGGCTCGACCTCCTGGGCGATGACGCCGATCTGGCGGCTGCCATCCATGGTGAAGCGCACGCCGCGCAAGGCGCTGACCAAGGCCAGCGCGTCGACGATGGTCTCCACCTCCGACTTCAACCGGGCGTCGGAGGATGAGACGAAGTTCGGGGCCGTGACGACGCCGGTGAAGGTCGCTCCGGACAGTGCGGCTTTTGCAGCAATCGCCACGTCATAGTCAGCTGCGGATTTCGTCGCCATTGTCCCGAGGCCAAGGTTCGTGCGCGCCACGGCGGTATTTGCCAGCCCCGCCAGATTGCCGGCCGCATCCAAGAGCGCGTCCCAGCCCGTATTGGTCGCATTTCTTCGGCGCAGAACGGGCGGAGAGACCGAGGTATCGACCCAGAGCATACCCGACGCCGTCGCTGTTGGCGCCGAGGCCCCTGCGCTCGTCGATTGCAGCGCGGCGATCACCTCATTGATCCGCGCCCGAACGGCTGCGCCCGCGTCGTTCGCGATCACGAAGCTGGATGTCTGCGCCATCAAACGACCTCATCGGCATAGAGCCGCAATTGGCTGACGATGGGCGTGTAGG